>JANXYB010000145.1 GCA_025350325.1 Acidobacteriaceae bacterium | reverse complement strand
TTTGTAGTCGCCCCCGAAGCCGTTGGTCAACTGCGGGCAGAGATACAAACATCGCTTAGAACATTCTTGGCACCCGCCTTTCCGCGACTGCAGGTGGCGATTACGCACGTGAATGAACGTCCTGATCAAGCTCCAAGAGTGGCTTGGGAGTAGAAGAATCACTGATCAGCGGAAGCATGACGTATTTGCATCAGAAAATAGCGCCCCCGCATGCGGAAGAGGCTATGAACATTGGCCGGGTTATAGACGCATTGGCGTTCCTTGCCGTCTCTGAGTCTTCTATTCAGTACCGATAATGGATTCGAAACCAATGAGCTTAAATGGTTTCGGATTCATCCCATTGAATCCGAACTGTTTCACCTGAACGTCGTTTTTAATCCAATCGAGGTCTGCTTGTTGAGTCGCTGACAGGTTGAACGGATCATATGTTCCAGCGTATGCCACTTCTTTCATGCCAATGCGGGCAGCGATGTCGATCAGATGGCGGGTATACCAGATAACGTCGAGAATCTCCGCCTCTACGCCATAATTCAGGTAGCCACGGTGAATCACACCGGACCGGTAGCGATTTAGGGTCTGGACCCAACTGCGCCCGTCAGGACGAGGTGACTTGCTATAGAAATCCCTCATAGCATCCTTGTCGCGAAGGCCATAAATCCGAAGCAGCTTTGTCAGCGAAATTCCAAAAGAATCTTCGATCGCGTCTGCTTGTTCGGCTCTGCTCGCGATCCTCTCCAAGATGTCTGCAGCTGCCGTATCGCCGGACTGTCGGTAAGCTCGTTCTTCCTTCTTCAGTTTGTCTCTGGCCTCGTAGAGAGTCTGGCGCGTGGTTTGTGCGCACGTAGCAGGCAACGAATCAGCCAATCGCGTCCGGTTGACACTGTGGATATTTGCCATCCCATCCAGTGCACGGACGATATAGGTGTATGCGTGGTCCGGCGTCTCGATGTCATCTTGTGCTTCTTCGATTGCGGAAACCAGCAGACGGAATCGCTTTTTCATTTCGGCGCTGCCTTCAATGGCATTCTGTGCGAGCATACCGACCGCCGATCGACTCGTTCTTGCGTGTGCCGGGTCGGTGATGAAACTGTGATTCGGTTTGAAGTTCTTGTTCTGAAATGGAATGTGAATGCGGCGATTAAGGGCTCCATTTTCATCCCTCAGTTCTATAAGCCCAACGCCGACTGATATGCCTGTCGCAAGTGAGAGCGCATCTGTAGCCGCAGTCGGCAGCCAGTCTTTTGTCGCTTCAATATCAACTCCCGCAGAGTTTGGGATCGAACCTGCAAAAATCGCAGTCGTTGAGACAGTCTCTGTCCGATCTTTCAGAGCTTGAACTCGCTGGTTGTAGTCGGGCAGTTGCTCAATAAATGCTGTGTCGCCATTGAAACTGAGTGGTATCCACCTTGGTGCGGTGCGATCAGTATCGAGCGGCTCACGCCCACTGCGAAGCGGATGCGGGGCGGCACTGTCACGAAATGGCAGAATCTCCGCAACAAAGTTGACCAGCGAAACGGCCCTAAAGCGCGGTCGCTCGGGCGAAACAATATACTCAGCTTCCAGTGTCGTTAAGGAGAGATCTACTTGCTCGCCCTCTACGTTGGCGCTTTCAACCGCATTCACTCGATAGCAGCGCGCCGCTCGGAACACTGCTCCCTCGCATTGGATTTCAAGATCGCGGAACTCACTAAAATCCTGAAGAATGACAAGCGACTGGGGCAGGCTCAGGCTGGTCCCGAAACATTCAATTCGGCATCCGCCTTTGTCACTCCATGTAACGCGGAATCGTCCGGTGATCGGAGACTTCAGAGTTTCCGACCATATCGTTCCGCGACCCTCGTAGATACCTCGTCCTTCGTACCAAGTGAATTGGTTTGACATACGATCACGCCGTTTCAGTCCATTGTTCCGTTTTCGCGGAGCCAGATCTATTCAGACGCGAGCTTTTTGCAATAGAAGCAGCGTCCGAGCTCTCGTACATCCACCGTAGAGTCAGAATGTACCCGTACGAGATAGTTCTCGCGCCATACATCGTCCCATGAAATGGCCTTCTCGTTGATTCGCAGTTTCGCCCCGAGCCCAGGCAGCATCCTTTCCTGGATTGCAGCTGGATTGGGGATTACTACGAGCCCAAACAGGTCGTAGCAATCGTTCCGTTGAGACTTCTGAAGAAACCGTTTGATCTCCTTCTCATAGTCTTCGCCGTTCGCGGTGACGATAATGGCTCCTAGTTCCCGCGCCCGCGCGACGATCTCAGCATCGGAAGCGGCGGTAGAGACCTTGGCCTGAGCGAGCGTAATAACGCGCTTCTCCGGAAAGAATTTCGCAGCCGCTTGGCTGTCATTGTCAAAGAGAAATTTGTACTCCCTCATCTCAGTTTTTCCGTCCTCCATGGTTCTGCCGTCGCCTCGCATCGGACCGAGCGGCTTTCTCACGCAAAAATCTGCTGCCACCCAAACGCGCAGAGTTCCCGCACCATTTCCGGCGTCAGGCTCCGGCCTGTAGCGATGCGCGCGGCCTCGTGCGGATCGTGTCGTTGACTTCGTGAAAATACTCTTCCGCGGCACGCTTGACCACACGTGCCGCCTTCGCGTGCAGCGCGGGCCGAACGTTTGTTTGCCAGTGTTCGCGAATCGCGGGGAAATTGCCGCCAAAGGTCTCGAGCGTGTCGTGGATATAAAGGATGTCCTTGGCGCGCCTGTCGCGATCACGCTTCTCGTGAATCAATATCTTCTGTATGATGAACGACGCTGGGTTGGGAATAAGGATGCGCCGCACGTCCGGCGTCGGATAGCCAACGGCCGGTGCGATCATCACGTCCCAGGGATTTTGGAGCAACAGTTCGAGGTAACGGAGCTTCTGGACTGAGACTCCGGAGACGCGGGCCGTTACGTCGCGCCTGCCTCCGCGCTTGATTGCGCTGCCCTCAAGCGGCGTCAGAAACTCAGCGTAAAAGCTGTTGTCTCCCGTCTCGACGCGGTAATGCGCGGCCGGAGGCTGCATATCGCCCATCAGCTCTTCACGGAAGTTCCTTTCGAGCAGCCGCGCGCGAATCTGCTCGCCGGTAGCGGGCAGATCGAGAGGGACAGCGATGTCGGTGTCGAAAGTTCCGAGAGGCTCGTATTCGATTGGTTGCGCGAGAGGGTGCAGGCGGTAGAGGCGATGTGCCCAGCCACCGATGATGACGACCTGATCTAGCCACGGTTCGAGGGCGTCGACCAGGCGGGCGAAATACTCGACATTCGATTGGACGGCCATTACGGTTTCTCCTCGAAGATCGGCGCAAGGACGCGGTGGCGGATCTCTTCGGCCTGTGCCTCGCCGCGTGCCGGATGGGAGCTCACGTCCAGCCAAACCTGCAGGACGTCAGCAACTGGAACGCCGTCGCGGACGACTGCGGCGCGGAAGACGGATTCCCGGAAAGCGGGAATGCGCACATAAACGTCCGGTCTTTGTTCCGCGCCCTCCGGTGAGAGCCCCATGCGGCTGAGGACTTCCCGGTCCAGGCTTTCGAGATAGAAGAAAGGCGGAATGCCGTGCACGAAACCGATTCCGAGGGATTCGGCTGCCGCGAAGAGTCCGAGACAGGCGCGTGGCGCCGGCTCGTTCTTTACGATTGGTTGAACACGATAGGAGTGCAGCGCCGCCGGCAGCTGGCGCTGGCTCTTGACCGGAATGATCCAGCGCAGGGGTAGCTCGGGTGAGCCACGCAGGTGGGCCGCCTGCCATCCGCGCAGCAGCTCTTTGCGGCGCACCAGGCGCAACGGCCCATCACGTTCGTCGAGAAAACCTTCCTGCCGCAACTGGCGTACGAAACGGAAGGCGCTCATCACGGAGACCTCGGCCGCAGCCGCAAGCTCCGAAGCGTTGCGATATTCTCTCCGCGGCGCGCGAAGAAGATTCTCGGAAAGCAGGGGCGCAAGCAGGACCTTGAGCATCCACTGGCTGAGATCGGAGAACAGGTACGCCGACTTGGGTGGAGGGAGCTTCTGTCGATGCGCCCGGCGGGGAGGTGCGGCATTGAGTTTTTCGAGACCGGGCCCGACGAAGTGCCGGAAGCCTTCGCGGTCGAGGATGCCGACTGCGACGTCGGGCGCGAACTGGGAGAGAAAACTGACCAAGCTCTTTGCGGCGCTCGGAGAGATTGCAGGGGCGCCGACGACGGCGAGCGGCGCTGCCGGTTCGGGAAATGCCTGGGCATAGGCCCGCGCTTGGAGGATGGCCTGCGAGAGCAAAGGGACAAGCCGGTCCGGCCGGCCCTCGGAGGCAACTTTGCATTCGATGATGTAGCGCTGGTTACCGCGGGCGACGACGATGTCCGCACCCTTGTCGGCGGGCATAGGCTCCTTTTTCACCCGCCAGCCGTGCTGGCGAAAGAGGTTGGCGACGAGGTCCTCGAACTCGCGCCCACTGTGCACGCCCGGAGAGTTCGGCTTGGAAAGCGGGGAGGCCATGGCTTTACCTTGGCCACGTTAATTATCGTGGCCGTGGTAATTATCATGGCCGCGTTAACCGTAGAAGTCAAGGCCTGCCAGCCCTGTTTTCGACCGTGCGAACCTGAAAGAAGAATGCCACATCCTCTTAGAAGAGGCACGCCGGAAGCCGAAGGTGCAGTAGTGGCTTCGAGGGATGCGATCACGTTGTCGGTATTGAGACCCTTGGTGGCACAGGCTTCAGCCAGAGGCACTCGGCCTCCGCAGTAATAGTCAATGCCATACTTCTCGAATACGCGAACTGCGGAGGGATTCTCGGTCGCAATGTCGCGAACCGTCTGTGTCGTTGTGGCCATGAAAGATCTCCTTCGATCTTGAAGGTAGACGAAGCCAAATTCGGACTGCAGGGACTTTTGTCACACAGCGGGGTTTTCAATGCACTCGGCGAAGGTAGGCGTCCAGCCGCGCATAGGCTAATGAAGGATTGGAGCCACCATCCCATTGTTGGGCGAACACGCCGAGAAATCCCGACTCGGAGTACATGCGGCGGCGAACGTCTCCTTCGAGGACCGTCCCCGATGGTTTCCAATCCGGTCCAAGCGCATGGTGCGCCTGGCTCAGCAGCGCGGCGGCCTGGCGATCATCATGTCGCTTCCATGCGATGTAACCTCTGAAATACAGAGCATTTGCAGCACGAGCATTGGCCTGCAGGACATGCGCAAAATCCCGATCGGCTTCCTGAAGATTACCCCCTGCAAGCTGCACTTCTCCCAGCAGGACAAGAGTACCGGTCTCTTCGGAGTTGAGCTGCAATGCAGCGTCGAGTGTCCGGCGTGCTGCAGCCAAGTTGGACTTTGAGCTTGCGGATGCGGCAAGCAGCTCTCCCTTCCGTTGATAACCGCGATGATTCTGCGGATTGATTCGTATGAGAGCGTCAAGCTCGCTGACGGCGGAGGGAATATCTCCCAATTCAACCAGACAATTCGCCAGGTAGTAATGAGAGTCCTCATGGTTGGGATTGATGGCAAGAGCCTCGCGAAAGAGCGAGACCGCATTAGCAAAGTCGCGTTCCCGTTTCATCGCATCCATGGCAGCGTGCTGCTTGGCCCAGAATCGCTGGGTTGCTGCTTTGTCAATTTGCACAGCTTGCGTTACGGGCAGACCGGATCCTGTGTCGGGCGGCGCAAATGGCTTGGCGACAGGCTCGCCTTGCGCGATGTCCCAGATCTGGTCGGCCGCTAAGTTGGTCCATGTCTCCGGCGTACCGCGAAGCCAACGAACTTCCAGGCGGTCGATCTTCGTCGCAGAGCCAAGACCGATATGAATGCGATGGCTGTCCTGCGAAAGATACGACGAGCTTCCGACGGTCCGGCGCAACGGTACGCCCTTCACCCAGGCAATCACGGTGGCGCCGTCGCCGAAGCCAAGAGGGCCATTGGAGGGCGGAACACGATTATGCAAGCGAACCTCGGCCCAGCGCCCTTGGGGAATATCGTTCCGCAGGAGCCGAACACCTTCTCCCTGATCCACTATGGCCACATCCATCGCCCCGTCGTTGTTGTAGTCGGCCACCGCCAAACCGCGGCTGACGTGCGGTTGGGAGAAGTTGCGGTTCCACGGTGCGAGATCGTGAAAGAAATCACCCTGCGCATTCCAGAAGAGGAAGGATGGCATCGGGGTCAGACGGCGCGGAGTGCTTTCCTTCTGCTCGAAAGTGCTGCCGTTGGCGACGATCAGGTCCAGCCAGCCATCGGAATCGATGTCGACGAAGCTCGTGCCCCAACCTACTCGTTGCATTGACGGCTGGCCGACGCCGTCGATCGCGGCCACATCGGTAAAATGCAACTCGGATTTCCCGGACTTGTCCTTCTGTTCCGAGAGAAGATTCTGGTAGAGCGCAAATCCCTGGGCGATCCAGTGCGAGATAAAGAGGTCATCGTCTCCGTCACGATCGAAATCTCCTGCAGCCAAACCCATGGAGCCGCGGTATTCTTCGACCCACGCGTCCTTGCCGGCATCGACAAACTTGCCCTGATGGTTGATATAGAGCTTGTTTTCCGAAATATCGTTGGCTACGTACAGGTCGGGCCAGCCGTCACCATTGAAGTCATGCCAAAGTGCAACCAGGCTACGTCCCTCAGGATTCGAGACCCCGAGTTCCTTGCCAACTTCCGTAAAGGTGCTATTTCCGTTGTTGCGGAACAAGAGATTTCTCTCTGGCTCGAAGGACGCGGGGTTCAGTGAATAGGGAACATCCATCCCGAATTGTTCCGATGTCGTTCCGTTCTTCTCCGCGTCATTCTTGTACTTCACATAACCACAGACGTAGAGGTCCAGATAGCCGTCGCGATTGTAGTCTCCCCAGGATGCGCCGGCCCAGAAACCGCGATATCGGTCGAGACCGGTTTCGTGGCTGACATCAGTGAATGTGCCGTCGCCGTTATTGTGGAAGAGGTAGATGCGGTCGTAGCTCGTAACCGCCAGGTCCAGGCGGCCATCGTTATCGTAATCTCCCCAACTGGCGCCCATGCCATGGATGCGCAGGTCGGGAAATCCCTTGACCTTCTCAAAGTGCCCGTTACCGAGGTTGCGATACAGAACGGACGGTGCAAGCTGAGAGACTGGCGCGTTGAGCGGACCTCCGCCACTGACGACAAACACATCTTCGAGGCCGTCATTATCGAAGTCACCCCATGCCACGCCCGACCCCATGTCTTCGGGTAGTTGCGACGTGCGCGCTCCCGCGAACTGACGGAACGAGGTGAGGCCTGCTTCCTTCGTTACGTCAGTAAGGAATGGCGCAGGGGCTCCGGCAGGCAGCTTCTTACCCGGATCAAGCAGGCGATCCACGACACGAGAACTCACGGTGTTGGTTACAGGATGTGCTGCCGTCGTGGTCTTGCTTGAGCCGCGATCCGCGGCCACATCGGTGATGTCGTTCGATGCTTCTCCGGGAACATACTCATCGGGCTGGTTCTCTCTGCGGATGCGCCAAGTCACGATCGCAGTGATCGTAACCAGCACCAGAAGTGCGGCGGCAGTCCAGGCAAGGCGCCGAAGCCGCCGAGACCCGCGCACTTTGCGTTCAGCCAACGTCGTCACCGGCATGGGGCTGATCCTCCGCTGCGCGCGACACATACGGTGGCTGTTGCGTGCGAGACATCGACCACGGGTGCGGTCAGACCCGACTGTGCTCCCATCACGTAATTCAGCAGGAACTGATCGATCTTCCGGTAATGCAGGACGGCATCGATGCGGAGATCTCCACTCTCAGATTTCACGGGTACGGTATACTCCTGTGCCGATCGAGAATTGTTTTGAAGCTTGACCGGACCACCGGACGGGCAAGGAATGTTGTATTCCACAGTGTCGGAGTACCCTGGGAACAGTGACCGTCTGTACCGTACGCCAACCATTTCCCAGAGATTGTGGCGATCGAGGAGATTGCCATATTGATCGACAGGTTCGGCCTTGAAGAGGAACGTGCCGGGTGCCAGAAAGTTTCTTTCATCGCGCTGGCCCGAGGTGTAGATCACGTGTCCACCCGCATCCATTACGCGCAGCTCAACCCAACTCTGAATCATGTCGAGCGGACCTGTCGGATAATCATGGCCAACCTTGTTCGAAGTCATTACGACACGAACCGGCAGCGATTTTCCCGGCTCGGCAGTGGACGGGGCTTCGATCCGAATTTTCACTACCGGTCCTTGGGCCCACTTGTTGCGAATTTCGGGAATATCGATATGGCCCTCAAGCCATGCATTCGTCCCATGCACTTGTTCATCGGCGCCATCCAAATGCAGCAGAGCCGGCACGAAATTGTTCGCTGCAAGAAACCGGTGGCTCCGGTGCTTCGAGTCATCTGGACTGCGGTTGTAGTCCATCGCGTCGCCCGCGGCGGGATCGGCAGATGCGACCAGCGGCATGTGGCACTCGCGGCACTCGATCGTCGATCGCGGATCGCCCTTATGGTTCCAGTGACTGGCAGCCCAGTTGTCGTACTGGTTCTGCAACTGTACCCAACCGACACGGTTGATTTGCGCATCGATGAATTGCTTGTGGCACGCCGCGCAATATTCCGGCGTCTTGTACATACGCTTGTTGAGCCTGTTGTGCTGGGCAGGCCACGTGCGTATCAGGAAGTTGCGGGCCACGGCACCCACCGTGTGATCGGCGCTCCACTGCCACAGGTATTCCTTCGGCTGCGCAACCGTGTAGTTTGCATTTCCTTGAATGTCGGTCTTCTGAATCGAGTGGCAGGCAAGGCACGAGACTCCATCGTTGTAGCCGAGCTGGCTGGTCAGATTCGTAACAAAAATGTTCTTTGTCCCGGAGAACAGGGAGATCGGATCATGGCACCCGCCACAGTAGC
Source organism: Acidobacteriaceae bacterium (assembly GCA_025350325.1). Taxonomy (GTDB): domain Bacteria; phylum Acidobacteriota; class Terriglobia; order Terriglobales; family Acidobacteriaceae; genus Telmatobacter. The sequence continues at coordinate 3,147 of JANXYB010000145.1, read as the reverse complement.
GTGTCGATTCAGGTCCATTTTGCTTCGCCATGACATTTTGGATTCCCTGGAAAATGGGATCCATGGCAGCGTAGCGATGCGCGCTCGTCTTCCATTCGTTGTAGATCTGGGTGTGGCAGCCGCTCTGGCCACAGCTTTCCGACCCCGCAAGCGAGCGCGTGTCAAAAGCTCCATTGGTCGAGGTATGAGCGAGACTGGGTGCGAATGGGCGGTTCGCGCCGTAAGCGTAGCTGTAGTCTGCCGGGAAGATGTTGCGGTAATTGGTCCCTGAGTAGGAAGCCGAGCACAGGACAACTACGAAGATTGTGGCCAGCGTGCAGCATACTCCGGCCAAGGCCCACCTCATCGCTGCGCGATACGTGTCCCGATTGCGCCGTCGCCATAACGCGAGCACCAGGTGAGGTAATGTCGCCGCAACGCCAAGCAGGGTCGAGATCAGGTGCAGATAGCGCAGCCATGCCCAGGTCTTCACGCCGAAGAGCGCCTGCCCAGTGAGGATCAAACCGGAGAGGATGCAAACTGCGAGCACGCAAGCGCCCGCATACCCCAACAGCAGGGCGTCAGACATGGCCTGACTCCGGTAGGTTCTCCAGTGGCGAAAGAAATACCAGCAGACAGGGCCAACCGCGAGAATGCCGAGAATCGTGTGAAAGATCAGCCCCCACTCGACGGCCGGATGAAAGGGACCAAAGGTCACTGCGAGGCCTGAAACAAGTTCGAAGAGAAGGACGGCGCCGACTCCGCGGGAAAGAAGAGAGGACCATCCGGAGTGTGGATGTTCTATAGGAGCACTATTCAATTGCGTCTGAGCCTCAGTGGAACTGAGTCACCATAGAGGTCCGACAGAAGCGCAGGAAGCGACTAAAGTCACAGAATCTCGGCACATTCGATCGCGCTCGACCGATCGATTGATCTAGCGATCCATCCGAGGGTGGAACTGCACGATGAACTGAACCTCATTGCATCTTCAGGGCCTCAGCGTCTCGCGGGGAAGAGCAATGCAGCGACAGAAACTCAAAACATCACGGTGAGTTGGTTTGCGTAATTCCAAAGCGTCTTTCGCAGTCATTCCCAACGACGAAGAACATTTGTCATTTCGCCAGGTACACCTGGTTCATTGCCGGTGAGCTTGATCGAAATCTACTTATAAGACAGGCACCATTCGTAAGTCGATGCGGTCGATTGAGAAGCGGGACGTGCAAATGATAAGGACAACTCACACATGGAAAGGGTGGCTCCTGGTCGCTTTGATGATCTCGTGGATCTACCTCGCTTCCAGGCTGCTCCAGAGCGCATCTTCCGAGTTTCTAAAATTCACTCTCTTGGGTGGAGTTCTTGCAATCACCGAGGTATTGATCGGAATCTCCATCGCGATAGGAGAGGTATTTCCATTTGCTCTGGGGCTCGTTTTCTTTGGTACGCTTTTGCCGTATATCCCGTTCTTTCATCTTCATTCACTCAACTTTCCTCCCGATCACTGGAAAATGGCCGTCGCACTCGCTGGCTGCGCCATGCTGATCTGTTCCCGGTGGATCAATCAAATCGCTGAGCATCTTCCTCTCCCGCATGGATTCAAAACACCCACGGTCGAGACATCGGATCTCATTCCCGATCCATCGGACCAGAAGGTTGAGATTACTGTCGGAATGGCGCATCGCGAATTCGCCATTCTGCCCAGAAGCAGATGCATTGTGTCGATCCGTCAGCCAAGGAAGAGTGCTTCCAGCGTGGAGGCGGCGCTCGGGAATACCTCAGACGGCGGTATACGGAGGCACGAGGAGCGCGATCACAAGTTGCCGTTCTGGGTCAAATGATGCTCAAGGGTTCCCAATGCGCCGTGCACGTCGAAGGACACGTCATGCGAGATGAGATCAATGTTCGGGAGATGAGCTCAGCCGAGGCGCCTCACATTCGTGCAGAGCGGCAAAGCCAGGCTCTAGTTGAAGCATTTCTAGCGAGCGGTCTGCTCTTTATGTTGCTGCCGGGAACTTTCCTGGGTGTGTGGAACCTGATCGGAATCTCACAGCGGCAGGCGCTGAATGCCCTCTCTCCCGCATGGCTTCAGGCACATGGTCAGGCACAGGTCTTCGGTTGGGTCGGGTCGTTCATCCTTGGCATCGGCTTCTATTCGCTGACAAAGATGCAGAGTACCCGGACGTTTCCGGTAGGGAAAGGCTGGACATCATGGAGCCTCTGGACTTGTGGAACGGCTCTGCGCTGGATGGGCGGGGTAACCGGTTGGCACTGGCGATGGATCTTGCCGGCATCGGGATTGTTCGAACTCGGCGGATTTCTACTCTTCTTCTTGGCCGTGCGCCGCCACCGGCCGGCCAGTGGACAGTCAGCGAAGCCCACGTGGATGGTTCTGGTGATTTTATCCACCTTCGTCTTCCTTCTTACGCTCGTTATCAACGCCATTGCCCTGTTTCGATTGGCATTCACGGGCAGTACTCCGGCGCTCCCACATCTGGTCGATCTTCAGCTTGTAACGATGGCAATCTGGGGTGTCCTGGTGCCCACTATCTGGGGCTTCAACGCACGGTGGCTGCCGATCTTTGCAGGGTTTGGGCAGCCGCGCCCCAGATGGCTGTTCACTGCATACGGGCTTAGCCTGGCCGGGATCGTATTGGTCTTTTTGAACCGGTGGGGAATCTCCTCAGCTGTGTTCGTTGCCTCGGCGCTGCTCGCAATTCAGGGATTGCGGGTGTGGCATCCGGCAGTGCAGCCGGCCAAGGTACACAACATTCATCCAAGCTTCCCGCATTTTCTGCGCATTGCTTATGTCTGGTTGGTCATTGCATCACTTCTTGGCTGCCTGGCAGCGATCGAAGACCGCTCGGGAGGACTGTGGGGGGCGAGTCGACACGCTCTCACGGTGGGTTTTGTAGCCGTAATGGTGTTCACCATTGGCCAGCGCGTCCTGCCTGCATTCTGCGGAATGCGCCTTCTCTGGAGCAAGGAACTAATGATCTGGTCACTCGCTCTGCTCAACCTTGGCTGCCTGTTGCGCGTGAGCATGGAGCCCCTGGCCTATGAACTCGACTGGCAGATCGCGTGGAAGATGCTTCCGGTTTCGGCGGTGATCGAGTTGATGGCGGTGACCCTCTTTGCCATCAATCTCGTAGGAACGCTGATGCAAAGGCCTGC
>JANXYB010000118.1 GCA_025350325.1 Acidobacteriaceae bacterium | reverse complement strand
TGTATCAAACCATGATCGGTGCATGGCCGATATCATGCGACCGTTTGGTTGCATATATGGCGAAGGCTTCGCGCGAGGCCAAGCAGCAAACAAGTTGGACACAGCAGAACAAGGAGTTTGACGCCGCGCTGCAAACTTTTATTGAACGAATATTGCAATCGCAGGATTTTATTGCGGACCTCAATCAGTTTGTTGGTCGAGTAGTCACCGCCGGGCGAATCAACAGCCTTGCGCAAACGCTGATGAAGTTCACCGCTCCCGGCGTGCCCGACACATATCAAGGCAGTGAGCTCTGGGATCTGCATCTCGTTGACCCGGACAATCGCTGCCCCGTGGACTACGAGATGCGGCAATCAATGCTGGCAGAGCTGGAGCGCGGCTTGGACATTGAAGACATCCTGAAAAGCTTCGACAATGGAATGCCGAAGTTGTGGGTCATCTACAGCGCCCTCAAACTTCGGCGCGAGCACCCGGACTGGTTTGGAGCCGATGCGGTCTACGAGCCCCTAACCATCGAAGGGCCGAAGAATGACCATGCGATTGCGTACATGCGAGGCGATCGCGTGGCAACACTTGTGCCTCGATGGAACATCAAGCTTGGTGGCAATTGGGGTTCCACGACAGTCAATCTGCCCCCAGGCAATTGGAAGAATATTCTAACGCGGCAGCGTGTCGCAGGTGGCCGTTTACGCATTCACAACCTGCTGCAGGGCTTCCCGGTCGCCATATTGATCAGAGAGGAATTGTAGCAATGCATCGATTTGACGTTTGGGCGCCGCTGGCAAAGCGCGCCGCCGTAGGAGTGAATGGCACCGCACTCGAAATGCAGGGGCCAGACGAGCAAGGTTGGTGGCACCTAGATGTTGATGAAGCCGGGCCTGGCACTGATTATGGTTATTACGTCGACGGGAGTGAGACATGTTATCCAGACCCGCGTTCGCAATGGCAGCCCAACGGCGTGCACGGGTTGTCGCGTGTCTATGATCAGAGCGTGTTCGCATGGACAGACACAAAGTTTCAGCCGCCTCCACTTGCCGGCGGCGTGGTTTATGAGCTGCACATCGGGACATTTACAGAGGTGGGGACTCTCGATGCTGCGATCGCGAGGCTGGATTATCTGCTCGAACTTGGCGTCACTCATGTTGAGTTAATGCCTGTCGCCTCCTTCACCGGCGACCGCGGCTGGGGATATGACGGCGTAGATAGTTTCTCGGTATTTGAGCCGTACGGCGGCCCCGATGCGCTCAAGAGATTTGTCGACGCGGCTCACGGAAGGGGGCTCGCTGTAGTGCTCGACGTGGTCTATAACCATTTCGGACCAGTAGGCAATTACACCGGGAAGTACGGGCCTTATCTAACTGATTTGCACCAGACGCCATGGGGCGGAGCTGTCAATTTTGAAGAAGCAGGCTCGCACCAGGTGCGACGCTTCTTGTGTGACAACGCTCTGATGTGGATGCGCGATTATCACATCGATGGATTGCGGCTCGACGCGGTGCATACGTTTATCGACCGCTCCGCCATCCACTTCATGGAACAACTCGCTATCGAAGTCGAAGAGTTGGGCGCGACGTTAGGACGCCGCTTCGTGCTGATCGCGGAGAGCGATCTCAACGATCCGCGTATCGTCACTTCGCGCGAAGGTGGCGGCCTGGGTATGGATGCGCAATGGTGCGACGATTTTCACCATGCTCTTTTCACGGTGTTGTGCCCCGGCGTCGGCGGGTATTACGCTGACTTTGGCTCGCTCGGGCATCTCGCCAAAGCTCTTGAACAGACCTTTGTCTACGACGGAATGTATTCGCGCTTTCGCGACCGCGTCCATGGCCGCAGGGTGGGAAGTCTCTCGCAACACCGCTTCATTGGCTTCATACAAAATCACGATCAAATTGGCAACACTGCGGTTGGCAAGCGAATTGTTGAGACGATCGGGCTTGATCGAGCCAAGATCGCGGCGGCAATCGTGCTGACGAGTCCCTTCATTCCAATGCTTTTTCAGGGAGAAGAATGGGCCGCGTCGTCGCCTTTTCAATACTTCGCTAATCATGAAGACGAGGACATGGCACATCTTGTCTCCGAAGGACGCAAGCGGGAGTTCTCCCAGTTTGGTTGGAACCCTGACCTGATCCCCGACCCGGAGAGTCGCCAGACGTTCGAGCGCTCAAAATTGAAATGGGATGAACTGGAGGATGGCGTTCACGCCGAAATGCTGGCATGGTATTGCGCATTGATCCGCTTGCGTCGCGTCACACCAAGCCTTAACAATGGGGAGCCGGGACACATTCACGTGTCGTTTAATCAGGATGAGAACTGGCTCAGCATTGAGCGCGGCGACATTATAGTGACCTGCAACCTGGGGGTTGCGGATCGCTCGTTTCCGGTACCTGAGACTAGCCACGTTGTTCTAGGGTCGCGCGAAAACTTGCAAGTGAGCGGCGGTGCGATAACCCTGTCCCCGGACACCTTGGTGGTGATCAGCCGCGAGGTCGCAAGGTTAGCTTGAACAGGCCCACTTTTTACTTGACAAGCGATAAGTGCTAAAACTGCGATTCAAAGGCCAGTGGCATTCCCCATTTCTCAGAAGTGCCGAATGGATTCGCTCGGACTCGGCGCCGGTTCTGCCGGTGGAGTTACAGCGCGGCGATCACCAGTTCGTTCAACGTGGCTCTCGAGCGATCGGCTCACCAGGTCGCGTGATCCGAGGCCAACGGCGAGCGCAAGAGTCAGCACGATGCCGCCGAACAAGATGCCGAATGCCAATTCAACAATGTTGCCGCCAACCTGCAGATGATCGAGCACCATCGCAGCAGTCAGCACCAACACCAGCCATTTGACGCCCAAGGATAAGAACCGCGCATATTGCAATTGCGCATTGACGGCTCCGATAAGAACGGAGCGCGCCAGAAAGCGAGCGATTAATGTGCCCGCTATTAAAAGGAAGATAGCTCCGACAGCATGTGTGAGATAGGGAAGAATCGAAACCGGAAGGGCCGTGCCTGTTGCGAACGACGCATCGATGGCAGAGACACCGATGATGAGGCCGAGCAGAACGCATCCCCAGAAGGCGACGCGACCGACTAGTGCTGTAGGAGAGCTTGATGGCGCCCAGTCTATGTTTCCGCGATTGCGGGTGAGCCGATCGTCAAACTTGAGCAGCGTAAGTCCGCGACGCAGCAGCGCTGAGAGCGCCATGCCTATTAGTGCGAATACAGCCAGCGCGATGAAAAACGCAAGGATTCCCGGCAACACCGCGATGAGCAACGAGAGCACGCGATAGAGCGACTGATGAAGTGCGTCGGACATATGCTGCCAGATCGATCCGTTGTCGCCATACGCAGCGGTAGGCTGCGGTGGTGCATATTCCTGAATTGTCTGCAGCGCGATGGCGAGAAAGTTCTGCATCGGACTTACTCCTTGGATGACTCTCTTGCAGTGTCCTGCGAGGTTGACGAACTCAATCGTGATGGGGAGGACGCAGTCATGAGTTGAACCGGTCTGGCCAGCGCCAGCGCGAAACCACATAAGGCTTGTCCGCTTCAAAGGCTGCGGCCACCGCCTCGATGTGTAGTTCGGCATCGGTGCCTGACGCTGTTACGTTGACGTGGCCGGCAACCCAGGCAAGATAGAGAGGAATCATCGCGCCCAAAAGATGGCCGCGGTTGATGGTACGTAATTTGTAAGCAATGAGAAAATCGAAGACGATACGCGCCCAAAGATTTTCAGGCACACGAAAGGCAGCCGGCTCGACCGCAGAGAGCCGCTTGAGTCCCAGCAAGGAGTTGGGCGTGAGCACCAGCGACCAAATCTCTTGCAAGTTGGTGTAGGCAAGGCGAAACGCTTCGACCATGGGCGCGGCATCGACCGTACCCTCTACGGGAAGCATTTTCGTAACCGGACCGGACGTGGTGGGCAAACGCCGCGGACGCTGCCAGAAGGCGGCCTTGGCCTCAATCTCACTGAATAAGGAACCAGTGACCAGCGCGAGAATAGCATTCAAGTTTGGCTCCGCCGGTTGCGGCAGCATGCGCGACCCCACATCAATCTCGTCCACCGTATATCCGGCAACAAGGGCCTCATCACCGGGCCACAAAATGGAGTCGCCCTGGTTGAGGGCGGTGAATCGATGACCCGCATGGGCCAGCCGCTCGGCCATGCGCAGCGAGACCCCTAAATCAATGGCTAGGGGATACCGCACGCGCGATCCGAACAGCGCGCGGCTCAACGGATAAAGGATCGCTGAATTTACCAGGCCGGCGTTGGCAGCCAGCTTGTAATGCGGCACAGCTAGATCGGTCTGTGTTCCCAGGGCGGCGTTAGCGAGATTGTGCAGGGCTGCCGAACTCAGCGAATTGGCTCCCGGCCCCAACATTAGAATTGCGCGAGCTTTATGCTCGACCGCTAGTTGATGCGCATTCACAAAGTCGGTAGCAGTTAACGGCCAAATTGCGTTGGTCGCCTGCGTGGGCAGAATGCGCAGTGTAGGGTAATCGGCCGCCCCGGTTTGATTGGGTGCAGCAACGATCAGTTCCTCCGTCGGAAACGTCGACGTGAGGCTTCTAAAGACACTCTCCAACTGTTCTGCAGGCATCTCAGCCACAGTGACGAGCAAGCCGTTGCCCGGAGGAGCGGAAGAGGAGCGAGTGTCGGGAATGGGGTGTGCGGTCGCCATATTTAGTTCGGAAGATTCGTACCGTAGCGGGAAGCGGGTTGTGGCTGATCACTAACTGGTTCTCGAGCCAGCCGGTTCTACAACGATAGGATACCTGCAATCGGGATGTGTAGCCATGTCGGGCGATTATTGAGTTCATAAAGCAACTCGTAAAGCGCCTTCTCTAAAAGGTACGCATTGAGTAAGATTTGCGATTGCTGCGGAGCAGGCAGCAGCGCGGAATTGCTTTGAATCGCATCGCGATAGGCATTCAGAAATTCGCCGGCTGCGACGTTCTGCCAGGCACGTGCCCAGGCACGCAAAGAAACGAGATCGCTTACGGCTCCGCTTTTGGCGTCAGAAGAAATGTGGCGGTCCAGACCAGCGTGAGCTACGTACGAGAATGACCGAATCATACCGGCAACATCTTTGAGAGGTGACTGCTTGCGGCGTCGCTCGGCAAGGGGCCTGGCTGGTTCACCCTCAAAGTCGAGGAGCACAAAGTCGCCGGCTCTAGAATCGACGGCGGTACGAAGCGTCTGTCCCAAGTGATAATCCCCGTGAATGCGGATGCGTTGGCCAGCCGCGTTTGAACCGGTGATCGAACGGCTGTGCGCAATGAGGTCGAGGCGGCGTGAAAGCAGCAACCCGGCAGAGTCAGATGTGGAATCGTCAAGGATTGCGAGCCTGGACTTCAGTGCCTCGAGAGTCGCGGTCAATTGGGCTTCGATGCGACGTGCGTCGCGCTCGAGATCCTCGACAGTAAATGGCTCGGCCACAAAAGCCTCAGAGTCTGATGAAGTGCCAAGCGCGATATGCATATCCGCCGTTCGACGACCTAGCAGGCCTGCTGCATCGAACGAAACTTTTGCCGAGTGAAGACTTTCCGGTATTGCCATCCTTTCATTAAGAAAGCTTGGTGTAGGCGAATTGGGAGGCTGAAACGAAACGGGAACTTGAGAGAAAAAGCCGGCGAGTTGCCCTAAAAACCACTCCCACCCATCGCCCTCGTTCGCTACCAGACCCTGCAGCATGGCAACTGTCGTTTTCTCACCGCTAGAGTTGGTAACCGACACCTCACCAAGAAATGGTGCAACGTGCGGGAAGTGCGCAACCTCGGTGAAGAAACGTCCGATCTCAACGTCAGGATTTTCCCCCGGCTGCAGGCGCCTGAAAAACTTGAGAATCATTTCTTTGCCATAGACGATCGAAGTATTTGATTGCTCCGCACTACCTAGTCGCGAGGCCATGTGCTGCTCCTGGTGCGCTGCGGCAAACAAACTCGACGCACGAGCGTCCAGTCGGCCCCCGGGGGGCGTAGGATCACCCGCCGAGGGGGACTCGCGGCGTTGCATGCGTTGCGCGCCCGCCAATCCTGAAGTGCTGGCAACAACAGTGCGAGGCGGAGCCGCTGCCTCGCCGGGTTGTGCACTGAGCGGCGTGGGCACAACGGGAAGAGTAACAGTGGCTACTGAACCAACGGCCAATTCATCATCGGATGTAGTGGAAGTTTCACTAACGGACGTCCCCGAATGAGCCTTATGCTGCGCCTCGTCTGAACCTGCGCTGGACTCGGCCCTCTCCAGATCTATGGCGGAAAGCGAACCGGCACTCACAAGACCCGGAATGAGCTTGGTTGAAAGCGGAAGAGTCATGTTTCGTTCAATCAGCGCAAGGAGAACCTGTCGGAAATCTTCGTTAATCGTGGCATCGTAAAGAATAGCTAAACCTGAGACCGACGTGAATGTGGTTACTATGCTGTTTGAATTGTTGGCGGTGACTTCATCTGCGCCTGCGCCCATACTGATGGCAAGAGCGAGTTGATACGTGTCCGGAGTGCCGTCGAAATAAGCGACTTCAATGCAGCACATCACGGGGGTCAGGCTGCTGACGGTCGATAAAGCATCCGACGCGCTGAAGTCGGTTGCGGGCGCGTTAACGTTGGAAAGATCGACCCAATCCAGTATGCGCGTCGATTGAATCCTGCGACTCTTGGCTCCAAACCAACGTTGCCGCGGGAGCCACGCGGGCAGCGCCGCCTCAAGCTGCACTAAACCTTGCCCCCCGAACAAACCAGACCATCCAGCCGCGACCAGGTCGAGCAGCGGCGCTTCGTGTCCGTTGGTATCTTCAACCGCAACCTGCTGCGGCTCGGGTACAGGCTTCGACTCAATCCCCGCAGCCTGTAGCTCTAGCCAGAGAAAAGAATAGGGCGCAAGCGTCACTTGATAGGGTGTTTCAGTGATCGTGGGGAAAGGTACGTACCCCAGCATTTCTACCGGCTCCATGCCCGCGTAGGCTGCCAGATCGAGCGACACAGGCTGAGCAAAGCGGCTCAAGTTTGCCACGCACAAAACCGTTTCGTGCGTTCCATCGCCGCGATCGAGGTCGCGCAGGTATGCGAGAATCTTGCGGTTCGATGGATTTAGAAAGCTCAGCGTGCCGCGGCCAAATACCTGGAACAGCTTGCGCAGGGCAATCATGTTCTTTGTCCAGTGCAGCAGGCTGGACTGATCGCTTAACTGCGCTTCAACATTCACGACCTGGTAGCCATAAATAGGATCCATGACCACCGGGAAATAGAGGCGGGCAGGGTCGCACTTAGAGAAACCCGCGTTGCGATCCGAAGTCCACTGCATCGGGGTGCGCACTCCGTTGCGGTCGCCCAGATAGATGTTGTCGCCCATCCCGAGTTCGTCGCCGTAATACAAGATCGGTGTCCCGGGAAAACTGAGCAGCAGAGAGTTCAGCAGCTCGATACGGCGCCTGTTGTTATCGACCAGCGGCGCGAGCCGGCGACGAATGCCCACATTGATGCGCATGCGTGGGTCGGCCGAATAAGCGAAATACATGTAGTCGCGCTCATCGTCGGTCACCATCTCCAGCGTGAGTTCGTCGTGATTACGCAAGAATAAGCCCCACTGACAATGGTCTGGAATGGGCGGTGTCTGCGCCATGATGTCGGTAATCGGCAGACGATCTTCCTGGCGAAGCGCCATGTAGATGCGCGGCATCAGAGGAAAATGAAATGCCATGTGGCATTCGTCGCCGTCGCCAAAGTACGGCCGCACATCGGCAGGCCATTGGTTTGCCTCAGCAAGGATCAGACGGTTCCCATAGTCCTCATCGATCGCCGCGCGAATTGCCTTAATTACCTTGTGGGTCTCGGGCAGATTTTCACACGAGGTGCCGTCGCGTTCGACCAGGTAAGGAATCGCATCCATACGCAGTGCATCGACGCCCATATCGAGCCAGAAGCGCATAGCGGTCAACACTTCTTCGATCACGCGGGGATTATCAAAATTCAAGTCGGGCTGATGCGAAAAGAAGCGGTGCCAGTAATAAGCCTTGGCCGCCTCATCCCACGTCCAATTGGATTTTTCAGTGTCGGTGAAAATAATGCGGGCGTCTTTATATAAGTGGTCCGATTGCGACCATACATACATGTCGCGCTGCGGCGAGCCGAGCGGCGCGAGACGAGCCGCCTTGAACCACGGATGTTGATCGCTGGTGTGATTGATGACGAGCTCAATCATGACCTGCATGTTGCGCTGATGTGCGGCGTCTAAAAATGCTTTGAAATCGCTTAAGGTTCCATACGACGGATTGACGTCAACGTAATTCGCAATATCGTAGCCATCATCACGCAGTGGAGAAGGGAAGAACGGCAGGATCCATATGCAGGTCACGCCAAGGTCCTGCAGATAGTCCAGGCGGGAAATCAATCCGGGAAAATCCCCAATGCCATCGTTGTTCGAGTCGGCAAAGGCTCGCACATGCAGTTCATAAATGATCGCGTCTTTGTACCACAGCGGATCGATGGCGCTTGCCAGCTTCTTCACTCAGCGATTCTCCAAGTGCTTTGATGCACGCTTTACTGCGATCTGTTTACGTGCGCAATTTGAATTGCATTAGGGGTGCGCGTCGCAGACACTCACGCGGCTACAGGTTATACATTTGCGGGACCGCTGCAGCAGGCCCGTAAGCATTCAGTAATGCACAAGAACAATTCGTCCACGACTAGAGGAAGTATTCGAAGTCGGTTTCAACTTTCATCTTGCGGTGAATCTTCAGAATATGGCCAGACATCCGCGCTGGATTTAACTCCACATAGTTGCGCGGCCCCTGCCAGAGATATCGCTCGCCACCTAGCAAGTCTTCAGCCTCATACGCTCGATCTTCCGGAATCTCAAGATCGCTCAATGGCAGTGTGACATAACCGATCTGCGTATGCCGCGGATCGAGATTTACGACAGTCACTAGCAGGTTTAAACGATCCTCCGATTCCTTGCTGTAGCAGAGCAGCTGGTCGTTATCTGTAAGGTGAAATTTCAAAGACCAATCGCTTTGCAGAGCCGCATTGCTGTTGCGGATTGCGTTAACGCGGGCGATCAGGTCGCGCAGGCTGTCAGGTCGATCCAAATCCCAATCACGAATTTCGTATTTCTCCGAGTCGAGATACTCTTCGCTGCCATGACGTATCGGCTGGTTCTCACATAGCTCAAAGGCAGGCCCGTAAATTCCGTAGTTGGCGCCTAGCGTTGCGGCCAGCAGCAGGCGAATGATGAAGGCCGGCCGCCCGCCGATCTGCAAAAATTCTGTCAGAATGTCCGGCGTATTCGGCCACTGATTCGGTCGGAAAAATTCCCGCACCGGCGTCTGTGTGAGTTCAGTCAAATAAGCAGTAATTTCCTGTTTCCCATTGCGCCACGGGAAGTAGGTATACGACTGGCTGAAACCAATCTTGGCAAGCCGATACATGATCTTTGGCCGCGTAAACGCTTCGGCCAAAAATAGAGCCTCAGGGTAATCGTGCTTGATCTCCGCAATCACCCACTCCCAGAAGGGAAAGGCCTTAGTGTGCGGATTGTCGACGCGGAAGATTGTTACGCCCAACCCGGCCCAGTAAAGGAAGACGCTCTTAAGTTCTTCCCACATCCCCGCCCAGTCTTCGCTCTCAAAATCGAAGGGGTAAATATCTTGGTATTTCTTTGGCGGATTCTCAGCATATTGAATCGTCCCGTCCGGCCGCTTCTTGAACCAGTTCTCATGCTCCCGCACGTAGGGATGGTCGGGGGCAACCTGAAAAGCAATATCTAGCGCAACGGAGAGGTCGAGCTTTTTGGCCTTGGCAACGAAGCTTTTAAAGTCATCGATCGTGCCAAGATCACGATGAATCTGCTTGTGACCGCCGTCTGCAGACCCGATTGCCCAAGGGCTGCCAAAGTCACCCTTTACCGAATCAGGTGAATTGTTGCGCCCCTTGCGAAACTTGAGGCCAATGGGATGAATCGGCGGCAGATAAACGACGTTGAAACCCAGTTCCGCTACATAGTCGAGTCGCTTTTCACAATCATCAAACGTGCCATGGGCGCCCGCCTCAGGTGCCGTAGAACGCGGAAAAAATTCGTACCACGAGCTGAACCGCGCACGCACAGGATCAACCACAATGCTAAGCACACGATCTGACTCCGTCGCAAAGCGCTTGTCGGGATAGCGCAACATCGTTTCGAGCAGTATAGGATCCGTCGCATCCGGGCGCAGATCGGATGTCTTCTTCCCTGAGCCAAGTACTTCTGCCCGCTTGCGCAGCCAACCCGCATCCACGCCCTTGGCGCGCTCCGCGGCGTCCGCCACCAAGTTGGCGCCAATCATGTAATCGACGGCTGCATCGCTCTCGGCGGCGATCCGCTTGATCAGGTCGCGACGCCACGTCTCGAAGTGATCCACCCATCCCTGCACTTTGAATTCATAGCGACCCAATTCACTCACGCGAAACGAAGCTTCCCAGCGATCGTTGACCAGCGGGCGCATGCCAATTTCCGTCCATCCTTTGACGTCTTCGCGGCGGGCCCAGAGCGAAGCAGCAATCGCATCATGGCCGTCGGTAAAGATATCCGCCTCGACACGAACCTTATCCCCGACGGTGCGCTTCGCCGGGAACCGTCCGCCATCGACTTCGGGAGTCATTGCTTCAATGATGACGCGCTTGCGTCCATCTAACCCATCTAGTTTTATCGTCATCGCACGCTCTTCGCCACAGACTGTCCTTAATTTTAATTAATCCCGGCTGTCTTACGCGCTTAGGCCCTTAATTCGCCGCTGTTTTTCTCTGCTTTATCAAGCTCTCATAAAGATCGATTGTCTGTTGCGCAATTGCCGTCCAGCTGAAGATTTCCTCGACGCGCTTCCGTCCCGCATCGCCAAACCGGCGACATTTTTCGTTATCGTTCAAAAGTGCATTGATGGGTGCCGCAAGATCTCGAGCAAATTTTTCAGGATCACTTGGGAAGCTGGTGAGTGGGTTCTGTTCGAAGGGCACTAGATAACCGGTCTCTCCGTCGACCACAACCTCTTTGATGCCGCCCGTCGCGCTCGCGACAACTGGTGCCCGGCACGCCATGGCCTCCAGGTTAATGATCCCGAACGGCTCGTAGACGGAGGGGCAGCAAAAAACGCGCGCGTGACTGTAGAGCTGGATCGCCTCAAGCTTGGTCACCATCTTCTCGATCCAGACAATCCGCGGATGATGCTGCCGCGCCTTCTCGACTTTATTGCGCAACTCGCCGGCTATCTCCGGCGTGTCTGGCGCGCCCGCGCACAAGACCACCTGCGTGTCCGGCGGTAGGTGACTGATCGCGTCCACCAGGTGCGTCACGCCTTTTTGCCGCGTGATTCGGCCGACGAACAGCACATACGGCACCGCGGGATCGACTCCGTAATCGGTGAGGGCTTTCGTCTCAGAAATTTTCTGATATTCTGCCAGATCAATACCGTTGTAAATAACGTGAATACGGCCCGGCTCAACGTCGGGATACGCCTTCAAAATATCCGCCTTGGTGCCTTGCGAAACAGCGATAATTGCGTCCGCGTCAAGCACAGCCGTTCGCTCCATCCACGAACTCATCGCGTAGCCGCTGCCTAATTGCTCGGCCTTCCAGGCACGCAGCGGCTCAAGTGAATGCGTGGTAAGTACGAATGGCACCCCATAAAGTTTCTTCGCCAAGTAGCCCGCCATGGACACGTACCAGGTATGCGTGTGAACAATGTCAATTCCTTGCAGCGCCTTCACTTGGGTCAAATTCAAGCTGAAGGCTTCGAGGGCTCCCTTGAATTTGCCTTCCGTGCCATTTGAAATCTCAGCCCACGGCTCTGCTCCACGCACATGCAACATGCCTTCGTCTGCATTCTGCGTGCCCCAGCAATGCACCTCGACTCCGATCTTCTTGGCCAGCTCCCGGCTCAGGTAATCGACATGAACGCCGGCTCCCCCGTAAACCTGGGGTGGATACTCTTTTGTGAATAGCCCGACTCGCATCTTTCTGACCTCAGGCAAACATCGCTGCTCTCATTTTTTTTGACCGGGAACCCAGAAGCTTTGCAGGGGATGCCGGTGTCACCGTTGCCGCTTGGTGGCCGTCCGACGCTGCAAATTTGAAATTGCAGCGATGAATATCGCAGATGCTACTCGCTCCGGGATGAGTGTAGTTCCTGACACTCTGCGGCGCAAGCGGCTGAT
>JANXYB010000095.1 GCA_025350325.1 Acidobacteriaceae bacterium | reverse complement strand
CGGAGACTTAAATCACGACGGCATCCTCGATCTTGTCGTCGTCAATTCCATCGCGGGAGATGCCGCCGATACCAGTGTGCTGCTGGGTAAAGCGGATGGCACCTTCCAGCCGGCACGCAACTATACCCTCGGCTCGCTCAGTAACGACGTTGCGCTGATCGACATGAACAAAGACGGTAAGCTCGACCTCGTGACAGCCGGCGGTGTTGCGCTCGGCAAGGGCGACGGCACGTTCGCGGCACCAAAGCCGTTCGCGGGTTTCAGCTTTGGCCCAACTCTGCACTTTGCGGTTGCAGACGTGAATGGCGACGGCAAGCTCGATGTCGTCCTCGCCGATTCAGGGGGCAACGTCAACAGCTGCAGCAACCAGTTCCAGGTCCTGCTCGGAGACGGCAAGGGCGGCTTCACTATTGGGCAAAATATTTTTAACGAAGTTGGCCAAACCATAACGTCCATCGTGTTGGCCAGGATGCGAGCCGGCGGCGCATACGACATCCTCTACTCGTATTGGGGCGGATGTGGCGCTCAAGCGGGTGGAGAAATATTTTCGGGAGCGGCCGGCTATATGGGCGATGGTCACGGAACCGGCACTTTTACCCAGGCGTTCACTGGCGTAACGGGAGAGAGGTTCAGCGATCTAATTGCGTATGGTCCGGTGGTGGTCTCCGACTTCAACGGAGACGGAAAGCCCGATATCGGCGTCGGTACGATTGGTCACTTCGCCGTCGCGTTGGGTAACGGCGACGAGACCTTCCAGCCACAGCAGCTCTTCACCGTCGATAACTACCAGGAGGATATTAATCCGACCGCCGGCACCACAACCATTGTGCCCAGCGGCATCGTAGTTGCGCATTTCCTCAAGGATGGAAAGCCGGATGTAATGCTGACCTCAGGGCTTGGCGTCGCGCGGCTCTACAATGCGACGCCGTAGCTCACTAGAAACTGATTCAAAATACTCATGAAGTCATCGAGACAAACCCCCTTTAACGGGGGTTTGTCTTTTGCAGCTTGCTGGCGGCCGCAGCCTTCTGGTCGGAGCGGCGAACGGACTTCTTTTGCTTACCGGGTTTAGGTTTGCAACTACCCTTTTCACCAGCGGCTTTGCCGGGGGTAGGCTCGAATCCTGGCCAACAGTGCTGGGAGGAGGACGGCTTCCGCTTGCTTGCTGTCTTCTTTGCGGTTTTGGTCGAGGCACTCTTTTTAGTGGCGGTCGTCATGAGCAGTTCAGATGCAAAACGGTGACCCTAGACTGCCGGTCAATCTGTGAAGTTATTGAGAACACCAAAAATGGAATCGGAATTTTTTCATTATTCGTCGACGCTCAAGCTTGGTCTGTCTTGAAAGTTTCGATGGCCCGTGTCGCGCCTTTTTCGTCAAGGAAGGATTGCAAGATGAGTGTGGCTGCCACCTGGTCAACGACGCGGCGATGTTGCTGGCGGGCGTGTCCCGCCTCATAAAGAATGTGGTGAGCCTCGCGGGTGGTCAGCCGTTCATCGCAAAGGTGAATCGGCAAGCCCGCGAGCGCGCTCAACTCGGAGGCAAAAGCCTGGGTTTTCACGCTCCGCGGACTTGGTTCGCCAGACATGTGTACGGGATTGCCGACGACGATGCCGGCCACGCCGAATCTTCGGCAGAGCCGCGCCAGAGACCGCAGGTCGTCACGGGGACTGCGATGCCGCTCGAGGGTTGAGACGGGCTGCGCAGTCAGGCCCAGCGAGTCAGACACGGCGACACCGATGCGCTTTGCGCCGACATCGAGACCGAGATAACGCTGTGGCGGGATAGATTCTGACACACATACTCCTAATTGCCAGCTTATCGTGCAAGGTGCGGGGGCAGCGAACAATTGCGGTGGCGCAGAATGACTGCCGGTACAATCGTGAAAGGTAGCGAATCCGCCAGGGTCTAACCCGCGTCTTATCTTTAAGGATATCCAGCAAGGAATGACAGCGCGCCGTAATCGGAGGAGCAAAAAATCACAGGGCCACGGCGTGGCGAGGGTGTTTCTGACCCTTTTTTTCATGGCTGTGGTCGCGGTCGGCGCAGCAGGCTGGTTGGTGCTCACGCCTTTTGGACCATCGCGCGAGACGTTTGTTGACATTGAGCCGGGCTCCGGCACCGTCCGAATTGCCCAGTTACTTGAAGCGTCCGGCGTAGTCCGCAGCCAATATGGATTTGATCTGTTGCGCTGGATGAAACGAGGAACATTGCGGGCAGGCGAATACCGGTTTGACCATCCCGCAACTGTGTTGGAGGTTTACGCACGCATCGCCCGCGGGGATGTTTACACCAAGACTGTGGTTGTACCCGAGGGCGCAAGCATATTCGACATTGCGACGCGACTCGAACAGGCAGGCATCGGCACGCGGCAGAAATTTTTAGACGCACAAGCGCAGCAGGTTAACCTGGTTGCCGATCTTGATCCCAAGGCAAAAAATCTTGAGGGCTATCTATTTCCAGACACCTACCGCTTTCCGCGTAAGGCGACGCCGGCGCAGATTGCAGCGAGCATGGTGAGGCGATTCAGAGTGAGGGCCGCGGAGTTGGGATTAAAGGAGAACGTGCACGCTATTGTGACGATGGCTTCGCTGGTGGAACGGGAGACGGCCGTTGACTCGGAGAGGCCGCTGATCGCGAGCGTGTTTTTTAATCGGCTCGACAAACACATGCCGTTGATGACCGATCCCTCCGTGATCTACGGACTTCAGTCGCAGGGCAAGTGGCAAGGCGCCATCTATCGCAGCGACCTCGCTCACGACACGCCGTATAACACATACCTGCATGGCGGACTTCCGCCGGGGCCGATTGCAAATCCGGGCCTGGCAGCCTTGCGAGCAGCAATGCAACCGGCACAAACGGATTACCTATACTTCGTAGCCGCAGGAGCCAACCCGCAAGGGCATTCGCTGTTTTCTAAAACTCTGGAAGAACACACACGCAACGTCTCAGAATACCGCCACATGTTAAAAAAAGCGGGTGGCCGGTGATGCCTCATAATCGCTGTGCGCTCGGTGCACTGGCTCTGCCTCTGTTGCTGTCAGGCTGTTCAATTTTGCCGACGACGCGCAAATTGCCCGTACCCAGGGCACCCGCCATCACGCAGACAGTAGCTCCTGAAGACCTCGTAACGCAGATCAATCAGCGTTGGGGCGAGCTCAACGTACTGACCGCGACCGTCCAAATTCAAGCCACGCTGCTGAAAACGAAGGAAGGTCTGGCTAAGGATTACCCCAGTTGCAGAGGCTTTATCGTGATGCGCAAGCCCGACAAGCTGCGCGTGATGGGTCAGTATTTTGGCGTGAAGGTATTTGACATGGCTAGCGACGGCAAGACTTTTACCTTGCTGGTTCCACCCAAAAACAAGGCCATCAAAGGATCCAACTCGGTCACTAAGAAATCTGACAATCAATTCGAAAATCTGCGCCCTGGATTCTTCTTCGATTCCATGATCGTGCGCGGTCTGGAGCCGGACGATTTCTACTCGGTGACTGCAGATACAGAGACCATTGAAGACGCGGCCAAGAAACGCCTCTACATTGCGCCTGAATACATTGTGAGTATTACCAGGCATGTGCCTGGTAGCCGACGGGATACGCCGGTCCGCGTGGTGACCTTGCACCGGGACGACTTGTTGCCCTATCAGCAAGATCTCTATGACGCCCAAGGCAATCTCGAAAGCCAGGTTAGTTATATGTCGTATCACGACTTTGGGGGCAGTAAGTATCCAACGCGGGTCACCATCAAGCGCCCGCTTGAGGGAATTCAAGTTGTTTTGACGGTTGAGAAAATCGGCAAGAATGTAGACCTGCCACCCGATGAATTTCAGGTAAAAATTCCCGAGGGCACGATTATTCAAGACCTGCAATAGCGCGCGTCTTCACAGGTTTTTATTTATACTTCCAAAAAAGCGGTCCATCTCTCGAGTTAGTTATAGCTTGTTGCGTTCCGTCCGAATGAATCGAGTCTTGGCGATGCTTTTTACCGAGCGAGATAGTATCTACTTACTTAGCGCCGCCTGCTGAGTTTTACGGCTGCGAGCTATCCCCATGTAACAGGACGTTGTAACGGTGGGCGTACTCAGCTTTGTAGTCCGCGACAGCGTGATCGTAACTAAGCTGCGGAGTACCGGGAGCCAAGGTCCATTGCAGGTGGACGGATTTAGCCTGTGGCGAGACAAGTAACACCTGACTTATCGGCTGGACGGGCTTACCGTCTACCGTGGCGCCCTTCAGACTGACGAACCAGGGCAGGTGAATCGCAATTTGTTTCGGTGCGGCGGTGAAGTTGTTCTTCAATTCCAATGTCGCTTCGCCGGCTTGTGGCTGCGACAGTGTAAATGCGACCGTGCCAAAGTAGGTGGGAGCCTGGCTTACGGAGATGGATTTGCCTTGGCCGATCCACTCCGGCGAGATCACGCTGAGCAGGTGTAGACGGTCGCCTTCTTCCCGCACCAACATGGTCCGCAGCAGGGTGCGATATTCAGCAGCGAACCATCCATGTGGCGCGAGGTTATCTTCGAAGTTGCGATTGCCCCACGGCAGTATTGCGAATTCGAATCCTGCATGCGTGGAACTGGTGTGGGCAAGGAGCGCATAGAATTCGTGCACTGCCTGCTCCTGATCGCCGCGAATGGCCTCGGTCATGGTGTTTTTGATAGTCAGATAGTGGTGAAGAAATTCGCCATCGGCGTAGGTCATGATACCTTCGGCATACTTGGCCTGAGTTGCTTTCAGAGTCGCGGTTACGCGCGCATCGTGCGGGTCGAGCGTAGGCTCGGGTACGACGGCGAGCATATTGCCCCAATCGAAGCCGCCCTTTTGCCCGTCGAGGGCTGGCGGTATATACCCGTTGTGCGCCGCGGCCTGAGCATCAAGAACCTTGAAAAACGCAGTGCGATAAGATTCGTATTCCGGTTGCCACGCCTTGGCCAGATCGGAATGATTGGTCTGGCTGGCCATGTCGATGGCCAGCCGCAGACCGCTTAACGCAAGAAAGTTATAACCCGTCAGATGACCCGGCACGAATTCGTTGTCGCGCACGTTACTGGCCGGCATGATGTGCAGCGGATCGGCCGCGCGGGCCTGTTTGAGCCAGTCGACGGCTTTGGCGATCTGGGGTAGCGCCCATTCAGCAAAGGCCTTGTCGTGGGTTATGCGATAGTGCTGCGCGTAGCCCCACACGGCTTCGCCCCAGCCATCGTACTGTTGTTCCTGCGAGAGGAAATTTCCGTCGGGTTTCTGCGACTTGGCAAAAAAGTCGAGGACCTGTTTGGAGATCTGCGGATATCCGGTGACATCGTAACTGTGCGCTATGTCTGCCCCATCGCGCAGGTAAAACGAGTGGTAATGGAGCTTATTGACGGTCTGAATATAGTCCTCTCCAATATGATCGCGCGCAATGAGGTTATAAATAAGGCTGGCATTGAATGTGTCGATCACCTTTGGCTCGGGCAGCGCGATCTTCATTCCTCCAGCGAGAACTTCTTCCCAGAAATCGATGACCTGCGCTTTGGCTGGCTCAAACGTGGCTTGGTTCAAGGCAGCGATGGCGTTCACGTCCGCCGTGGGAACGACCGGCATCTTGAAATCGAGCGTCGCCGTCTCCCCGGGCTTGAGCAGCTTTGAATAAGTAACAATGCCGACGGGGACAGTAGGGTCGACGTTGAGCTTGCGTGGCTTGCTTACATCCTGCGGGTAGTTATAGCGGCCGTGCATGGTGTACCCGCGTGCTATGTAGCCGGCGGGAAAGGTGTAAAGCAGACGCCCATCGCGCATGAAGCCATCGGCAGAGAAGGTGTAGGTCCAATCGGTGTTGAATTTTTCGCCAAGCTGGCGGTAGTCGCCGGGAAACTTGCCCTCTACTGGCCTATCAAAGCGATTGTCGCCGTGCGCGCCGCCAGTGTTGCCCGGCGCGTCGTAGCGCATACCCGTCGCGAAGACAGCTCGGTCGGCCTGCTGACCGTCGTTTTTCATCTCAACCCGAATGAAGTTGACCAGCGGCCCTTCCGGTTTTCCGTCGAGCGTGGCCGCAAACATGATGAACCGATAGGTGACACCGACTTTCGCGAATTCGTAGTGGAGGATGGGCAGGCTGCCCTGTTCGAGGGTGCGCACTCGCACATCAGCCGGCTCGAGTTCCGGTCCAGTGAAAAACATCAATTCGCCAAACCCGGTGCGGAGATAGCCTTCCGGCGTAATCTCGGTGGCGGTCTGGGCGTCCATCATGCCGATTTCGTCTGTTGATTTTGAGAAATAGGAGAATGGCTGGCCGGGCTTGTCGATAGAGGGTGAGACCATTTGAGCGTGAAGGCAGGCAGCAGACACGGTCGTGAAAACACCGGCCAACAAGAGCACAGGCTTGGATAGGTTCGGCATGGCAGAGAGAAGCCTACCGTACTTGGCCGCTCCGGTGCAGTGCGAAACGGGAAGCGGTCATCGATCGATGCAGTGCGCCGGGGTATGCAAACTCGGGCTGTGCTAGTATCCCGGCAAGCGTCCGCTATTCAAATTGAGGGAATCCTGGCATGGAAACGAACCTGCGCCCACTCAGTCTGGGCGAAATTCTAGATCGCACGGCCCTGCTCTACCGCACAAATTTTTTATTATTTGCCGGGATCTTCGCGGTTTATTGCGGCGTCGCGCTTATCTTCAACCTGCTGCTGATCGGCGTCGGCGTAGTGCTTAGAAGCATGCATTTTTCCGCAGCAAAAATCGTGATCATCAACTTGGTGGCGGGCGGTATTGAACTGCTGATCCTGTTTCTTCTTTTAGGCGCGGCGGTGGCGGCCATCTCGCGCGCCGTGGCGTGGGTCAACCTGGGAGAGCCGGCCACCATCCGCGGCGCTTACGCAAGCATTTTGCCGCGGCTGCGCCGGTACCTGTGGCTGATGACTCTCACGGCCGTCATCGTATGGCTGCCGGTTGTGCTGCTTTACGGGTCCTACATCGGAATCTTGGCGGTTTATATCAAGGGGTTTGGAGCAGCGGGAGGCATGGTCGCACGGCAGACTACGGCCAATCCACAGTCCATGTCAATTCTGATTGGTGCGTCGGTTGTGTTTGTGCTGCTGCTAATTCCGATTGGGATATACACCGTGCTGATGAGCTTGCGCTACGCATTGGCGCTGCCCTCCTGTGTGATTGAGAATCTCTCTGCCCGCGCGGCGTTGCGCCGCAGTATCGAACTGGGCAGGGGAGCCAAGGGCCGCATATTCGTGCTGTGGTTGCTGATTGGGATCATCAAGATCGGGTTGGGAATTTTGCCGCAGATGTTCTTCGTTGTGGTGGCCATTAAACACCAAGGACAAATTTCTCCAACCATGAGTGCTTTGTCTCAGATCATCGCTTTCTTTACGAACACGTTTCTGGGGCCAGTCTACGCAGCAGGCATCACGCTGTTTTATTTCGATCAACGGGTGCGTAATGAGGGCTTCGATATCGAGCGAATGATGAATGCGGCGGGCATGATAGCGCCACCGAGGGGGCTTGCTGCCGAGCCGGGTCCCGAACCGCTCGCATTACCGAAAGCCTTAAATGAATCCGGTAGCGCAAGCGAATGAGCGCCTAGGTCGCTTTTCTCAGCCCTCAAGTCAAAGCCATGGGCAATCCCGTCAGAGTATAGATTGGCCCCGGTCTGCACGACCTTATCTACTATGATGAGCGCATACGTCATGACAGATGCGGCATCAAGGGAGCACAAGATGGGACGGCCGTGGAATCAATCCGCCGGCTGTCCTCCTTCTCGCAAAACTAGCTGTCACGGTTGGTCCGTAAAAGGGCGAACAATGGTTCGGACAGGGACGCACATTGCCTTGATTTTGCGGACTGTATTCCTGACCGCAGTGTGTGCTGCTGCGGTGGTGAGTACTGCGGCGCAGATCTCGGCTCCGACGCCTGCCGGCGGCCGCTGGCGCGACGCCACCATGGACGAATACCGCCAGCACCTGGTGACACTTGGCGGGTTGGTGCAGACCTGTGCGAAAGCACGCGACATCCCTCATTGCGACCCGACGTTGGTGGGGCTCGACGATCGCATTCCGCTTACTCAGGATGCGAATGCAACGCGGCGTCTAATCCGATACGGCTGGCTGCGAGTGCTGTTTTCAAAGGCTGAGGATGCTGACCAGCCCGCGCCGAAGCCAGCATCGAACGATGCCGCAATGATGCCGCCGCGGCCGTCGACGAGCCAGCTTTTGCAGGACGCAGTGAAGCGCCTTGCAGACGATCTGGCCCAGACCAACAATTTAGCCCGTGCCACAGACGGGCACAGCCACGAACGCGAGACCATGAGGCAGGTGCTTGCCGGGCCAGAATTTCGCAACCTCGATCAAGCCACCGTGCAAGACACGATGCTCGAGAAGGTTGGCAACTGGCTCAATCGCTTATTCGCGGGTGCTGCGAAACTCAAGCCGCAATCCGCATGGATAGGTCGCCTGATCGTATTAGGATTCATCGTCGCCGTCTGCGTTGGCCTGATATTTGCGCTCTTGAGGCTTGAGCGTCGATGGCGCATCCGTCTCGCCCCGGAAGCTGAGCACGCGGAAAATAGCGCTGCTTCGGCGCGCGATTGGCAACTCTGGCTGTCCGATGCGCGCACTGCCGCCGCCGCAGGGCAATGGCGCGAAGCAATCCACTTTGCCTATTGGGCTGCCATTTCGCGTCTTGAGTCAAAACGCCTGTGGCCTGCCGACCGTGCCCGCACACCGCGCGAATATCTGAAATTGGTGAGCTATGACGATCCGCGTAAAGCTGTGCTTACTCAGCTAACCGGCAGCTTTGAACGTACGTGGTATGGGGCGCGCCCGGCGGGTCAGGGTGAATATCAAAGCGCTGAGGAACTGGCGAATTCATTGATCAAGGGCAGCGGCGGTAGTGGCGCAACACGCAACGGGTCTCCTTCGGAAGGCGGCATGCGATGAAGTTTTTCTCCTCGCTCGATGCCAAAGACCGGCGCCTGCTGCTATGGAGCGTGGCTATCGCGATTGCCCTCGCAGCCGCCGCAGGCTTTCTAGTGCCCAATGGAAATAGCGATGACAATCCGATGCCATCCACCTATCTCTCCGGTCAGCATGGCGCGCGCGCCGCGTATGAGACGCTGTTGCGCGCCGGCTATCCATTGGAGCGGTGGGAACAGCCATTGCGCGACCTCGCCGCCCAGGCAGGTCCAGGCACCGTGGTTATCTTTGCCGAGCCATTCACGCGCGAAACCGAAGATATCAAGGCCCTAAAGCAAGTCGTGGAGCGCGGCGGCCGCGTGCTTTCGACAGGGTATTGGGGCGGGTCGATCTTACCGGGTGGCGAGACCACCATCACCAGGAATCTCGACTTTGCCGCTTGCGAACTGGAGCCGGAGGGGCTTGATCCGCTGGCGGGAACCGGTGGCGTGTGGATGGTTCCGAGAGCGACGTGGCAGGTTGGGAATCCCAATCAGCGTATTCAATACAGTTGTGCGGGCCAGCCAGCGGTGGTCGAGTACGACTACGGCAAGGGCCACGTAGTGTGGTGGGCCAGCGCGACGCCGCTCGAGAACGGGTCATTGTCTCGGGCGCAGGATTTTGATTTGCTGCTCAACTCGCTCGGTCCGCGCGACGGGCATCACTTTTATTGGGACGAATCGCTGCACGGCGATGTGCGATCAGACTGGAGTTACGTGAAAGGTCCCTTCCTGCCGCTGCTGTTGAGCGGCCTCGCGGGGCTGATGATCCTGATCGTGTTCAGCTTTAGCAGGCGCAGCGGACCTTTGCGCGAGTTACCGCCCCAGGCGCGTGCCACCCCCATCGAGTTTCTCGATGCGCTGGGATCGCTTTACCGTAATGCCGGGGCTGCGTCAACAGTGGTGGCGATTGCGTGGGAGCGATTTCGCCGCTACAGTCTGCGGCTCTGCGGATTGCATCAGGGGGCCTCGAGTGCCGCCGAAGTAGGGATCGCGATTCGACGGCGATTTCCTACCGTCGCAGACAGTCTTGAGGCTGACCTGGCGGCCTGCGAAGACGCTTCGTGGAGCGAGACGATCGAGCCGCGGGCGGCTTTGAAACTAATTCAGACATTGCACGGCCATGAACAGGCGATTATGCAGGCGTCCAGAGCGGCAGCCAAAATGCAATCCTAAAGAGCATGCATTCCAAACCGTAAGAAAGGGCTTCATGAGTCAGGAATCAAACAGCGAGCCGTTGGCAAATCCAGGTGCAGCGCAATCGTCAACAACAGGGTTGGATCGCACCAGCCAACTCATCGCGCACGCGCGCACCGAGTTGAGACGGGTAATTTCAGGCCAGGGAGACGTGATCGAGGAAGTCTTGATCGCGGTGCTCTGCCAAGGCCATGCACTGCTCGAGGGCGTGCCCGGCATTGCCAAGACGCTGTTCGTGAAAACGTTAGGTCGCCTTCTAGGTTTAGGCTTCCAGCGAGTGCAGGCGACGCCCGACCTGATGCCGGCCGATATCCTGGGCACCACGATTTTGCGGCCCGCGAGCGACTCCTTCTCCTTCCATGCGGGACCGGTGTTTACCGACCTTCTGCTCGTAGACGAGATCAATCGCATGCCGCCGCGCACACAGGCTGCGCTGCTTGAGTGCATGGAGGAACGGCAGGTCACCATCGATGGAACGCGGCACCCGCTCCCCGCTTGGTTCACCGTTTTCGCGACGCAAAACCCTGTCGACTTCGAAGGCACCTACCCACTGCCTGAAGCGCAATTGGATCGTTTCCTGATGAAAATCCGCGTCGGTTATCCGACAGAAGCTGAGGAATTGCAGATCCTCGAGCGGCATCATGGTGGCTCGGGTGCAGGGCTGCTCGACGACGCATCCATTACGCCGATTCCCGAGGGAATGCTCGACGCAGCGCGGGCAGAAGTGCGCGCCATTCGTATCGAGCCGGAACTGTACAGCTACATACTCGCGGTGGCCCGGCGCACCCGCGAATGGCCGACACTGCTGCTCGGGGCGAGTCCGCGCGCGGCGGTAAGTGTAATGCGTGTGGCGCAGGCAGCAGCGGCTTTTGATGGCAGAGATTACCTGGTTCCCGATGATGTGAAGCGCGCGATACAGCCGGTACTGCGGCATCGCGTGATGCTCAAGCCGGAGGCCGAACTGGAAGGCTTCGATGCGGATCGTGTGCTCTCAGACGTGGTTGCGGCCGTGCCGGTACCTAGGCGATGATTGCAGCCTCCCTACAGCCGCAGCCGATACGCGCAGCCTGTGAACGTCGCGGCCGGTGGAATTTCGGCCTCACGCCAAGGTCGATCCTCCTGCTGGTCGGCGGCTTCTTTCTGCTTATCCCCGGATTTTGGGATCAGAGGCTCAGTTACGCCATGCTGGCTTGGGATGCACTGGTGCTGCTGGCGGCGCTGCTCGATGGACGGCGGCTCCCGGCTGCAGAGCAACTCGTTGCTGGTCGCTCATGGTCTAATGCTCCGGCACTCGACAGCGAAACTGAAATTGAATTGACGATTGAGAACCGGGGTTCGCTGATCGTCGAATGTCGGCTGGTCGACGACCTTCCAGCGGCGCTGAAAGATTCCCTCGCGCAACCTGCGCCGTTGCGCGTAATTGCCTTTCCACGGATTTCTGCAACGGTTCGATATCGTGTTGAACCACGGGAACGCGGCGATTGCGCTACAGGCTGGCTCTATGTGCGTTATCGCTCGCCTCTAGGCCTCGCCGAGCGCTGGGCCAAAGCTGCTCTGACACAGACGGTGCGGGTTTACCCGGCGCTGCGTACGGGCGAGGAACAGCAGATCTTCCTGACCCGCAGCAGGCAAATCGATCTGCAACTGCGGCATGCAAGGCAGCGTGGGCTGGGTCGTGATTTCGAAAGTCTGCGCGAATACCGCGAAGGCGACGACCTGCGCGACATATGCTGGACAGCCACTGCGCGCCGCGGCAGCATGGTGACTCGCCAATACCAAACAGAACGCAGCCAGGCGGTATGGATCGTGCTCGACTGCGGGCGTCTGATGCGTTCGCGGGTTGAAACGGCGATGAGAGGCAAGTCAGCTGTTTCGACCAGTGAGCCCGGCATTCGGGCACATTCAAAGCTTGACCATGCTTGTACGGCGGCGGTCGCGCTAGCACAATTGGCACTGTTTTCGGGTGACCGCGTAGGCCTGCTGGCCTATGGACAGCGCATTCAACAGCGCCTGCTGCCGGGCCGGGGCGCGGCCCACTTGCGCCAGTTGATTGAATTGCTCGCCCAGCTCCGCGCCGAGTCCGGTGAAGCCGATCATTTGCGCGCCACCACCATGCTTGGCCACTTGCAGCCGCGGCGAGCGCTGATCCTGTGGGTTACTGACCTGGCCGAAACTGCCATGCGTCCCGAAGTCATCGATGGCGCGATGCAATTGGTGCGTCGCCATGTGCTGCTGTTTGTGGCGATGGCTCAGCCCGAGGTAAGTCATATTGCTCAAAGCCGGCCAAAGACTGTTGAGCAGATGTTCCGTGCCGCAGCCGCGCAAGAGATGGCCGCACGCCGCGAACTACTGCTCGCCCGCCTGCACGAGCAAGGCGCGCTGACGCTCGACCTTAACCCTGAAGCGGTAACTTCGTCGGTGCTAAATCAGTATTTGGCTGTGAAGGAACGAGCGATGGTTTAGAGCTGTTTCCGAATACACGTTTTAGGGTCCGGCGAATTTGGGCCAAACCCTAAAACAGCGATGAAAGCAAAAATGGCGTGTTACGCGATTACTCCTCTTCTTCTTCCACCGGCCTCTTGAAGTTCGCCAGGATCTTGTCGGCTACCAATTGCGGCACGATGTCGTAGTGATTCATTTCCATTCGATAGCTGCCCTTGCCTTGCGTCATCGAGGTGAGCAGCGAACCATAAGTCAGCATTTCGGCCATCGGGACTTCGGCACTAATCACCGTCGTTCGCCCTTTTGATTCCATGCCCTGCACGCGTCCGCGGCGGCTGTTCAAGTCGCCCATCAGGGTCCCGGCAAACTCGTCTGGAGCTTCGATTTCGACCTTCATAACCGGCTCAAGCAAACATGGCTTGCAAGTTTCCATGGCCTTGCGGAAGGCCAGCCGTCCTGCCATCTTAAACGACATTTCACTCGAATCGACATCGTGATAGCTACCGTCGAACACCGTGACTTTGAAATCGACGACCGGATAGCCGGCAAGGTAGCCGCGCGCGGCCGATTCGATGATGCCTTTCTCTATGGCAGGGATAAAGTTGCGTGGAATGGCGCCGCCGAAAACATCATTCTCAAATGCAAAGCCGCCGCCTCGCGGCATCGGTTCCATGCGAATTTTGCAGTCCCCAAATTGACCATGACCGCCGGTCTGCTTCTTGTGTCTGCCATGAGCCTCAGCCTTGGCGCGAATCGTCTCGCGGTAGGGCACCTTGGGCGCTTTCAATGTGACTTCAGCGTGGTAACGCTTTTTTAGCCGCGCCACAATAGTCTCGATGTGCGGCTGTCCTGCACCCGCGATGAGAAATTCGTTGGTCATCGGGTCACGGTAGAAGCGAATCAGCAAGTCCTCTTCCATCAGCTTATGAATGGCGGGTGCGAGTTTATCTTCATCGGCCCGGCTTTTCGGCTCGATGGCGTAGGTCATCGCCGGCTCAGGTAGGGGAGCGAGATCGACCTGAATCTCTGCGCCTTTCTGGCCAAGCGTATCGCCCGTGAGTGTGTCGCGCAGCTTTGCGACGGCACCGATATCACCGGCGTGCAGTTCGACAACGTCGACAGCTTTACGGCCTTGCATGACGCTCAGGTGCGCAAGGCGTTCCTGACCGTGGCGGGTGTAGTTCTCAATTGTCGCGTCGTTCTTGATGATTCCGCTGATGACTTTGAAGAAAGTGATTCGCCCCGAGAAGGGGTCAGTCATGGTCTTGAAAACCACCAACCCCGCCGGCTCGCGATCGTCCACCTTGCGAAAGGTGATGCCGGTTCCGGCCGCTACCGCGGCTTCGCCGTTGGTTGCGACGGCCTGCAGAGCGGGAGACTTCACGGCGAGGGGCGCGCGCTCAACCGCCGCAGGAGCATAGACCTTAATGAAATCCAAAAGATGGTCGGTAGCCATGTTGGCCAGACCGCTGACAAAAAGCACGGGAAAGATACGATCTTCGCGGATAGCTTCGTGGAGGGCGGTGATCAAATGCTGTTCAGGAATTGTCCCTTCGGCGAAATATTCTTCCATCAACTCGTCTTTGCCTTCAGCGACCAGCTCCACCAGCGCCTCATGCGCGGCCTTGGCTTGGGCAGATAGGCTGGCCGGAATTTCGCCGGTTATTTTGCCGCGGCCATCGCCGTTGGGCGTGTAATAAAACGCCTCCATGGTGACCAGGTCCACGACTCCGTGAAAACCGCCAGCATCCGCGATAGGCAATTGAATGGGTATGCAGGTACGGCCCCAGCGCTCTTGCAGGTTATCAATCAGGGCGCTCAATCCGCCGCCGCCTCCGGCCTTTGGGTGGTCCATCTGGTTCACGACCACGAAGCGGGGAATATTGGCTTCCTCGGCATATCTCCACACCCGTTCTGTTACCGCTTCCACGCCATTCTGGGCATTTACAAGCACGGCTGCGGCTTCCACAGGGAGCAGGGCAGCGCGGGCCTCGTGCGAAAACATGTGAAATCCGGGGGTGTCGACGAAATTGATTTTCACGCCCTGCCATTCGGCGAACGCCACGGCATTCTGCATGGTCACGCCGCGGGCGATTTCCTCTTCGTCATAGGCGGTTGCGGCGGTGCCATCGGCCACGCGGCCCTGGGTAGGCGTCATTTTTGCGGCATGCAGCAACGCGGCAATCAAGGTGGTCTTGCCGCTGTGCGCATGCCCCACTACAGCTACGTTGCGGATCTCACTTCCCTGGTACGTTTTCATTGAGTTTCTCCTCGATAGATCGATCTGTTGCAAGCCCAAAGAGAATCAGGCGGACCGAAAGCCTGTCGCTTGATTGCCTTGAACTGGGGGGTATGAAGATAGCGCAAAAAACCCGCTGAGGCGTCGTAGACGACGTCCGCTGGGTCGGATTGCCGGGCTTTGGCGCCCGGTCTGCCGTCTTCCTCATCCATGCAGAGGGCCTCCGGCAGGCGCCCGATGGAAAAGAAGATCCGAGGGGCGTCCGTGGCTACAGCTTTAACAATGTTTACCGTGCAAACGCTGCTGCCTGTAAGTCGCCGCAACCCGCGGAAAGCATTAGCTCGGCAGCAAACGGCAACTTTAAAATTTAGCTGGTATTGCCGTAAGAAGCGGATGCTATCACAGGCAGATGGTGAACGTCCTGTGACTCGAGGCACGCTACCAATTCAACTCACGCAACAGGGTGGGAGTGTGGTCAAACATCCGGTCCGACGACTGCGACCAACCATCGATTGCGAGCTGTGATACAGTCTGCTTACTCGTTGCCGTGCTTCCCTGGGCCCATTCTTCCTCTGCCAAAATCTTCGAGGTAAACGCCTTTGCCCGTCCCCGGCGACATGTCCGAAGCCTCAGGGCCAGCCGCGCTGGACTCACTCATTGCCGGGTCGGCGCAACGGAAGACTTCTCTGCGTCTGCTTCCGATCATTGGTGTGGGATACGGTCTGGCATTCATGGACCGCGTCAACATCAGTTTTGCCTCACTGCGCATGAACAGCGATCTGCACTTCAGCGCCACAATGTACGGGCTCGGTGCAGGACTCTTTTTCATTGGCTATGCGGTGTGCGAGGTGCCTTCGAACCTGCTGATGCTGCGCTTCGGCCCTCGGCGCTGGCTGGCGCGCATCATGTTCACCTGGGGCCTACTGGCCACGGCCATGATGTTCGTCCGCACGCCAATGCAGTTCTACGCGGTGCGACTGCTGCTTGGCATCGCGGAGGCTGGTTTCTTCCCAGGCGTGCTGTATTACCTGACGCTGTGGTTCCCAGTGCGCATGAGAGCGCGCGCGGTAAGTCGCTTTTACATTGCATTTCCGCTGGCTTCAACGCTGATGGGTGCTGTGGCTGGCTGGTTGATGAATCTTGATGGCCGGTTCGGTCTAGCAGGATGGCAGTGGCTCTTTCTTCTCGAAGGCCTTCCGGCTGTGTTGTTCAGCTTTGTCATTCTGCGCCTGCTGCCTGACTCCATCGCCCACGCGCGATGGCTCACCGGCGAAGAAAAATCATGCTTGCAAATACAGTTGAATACCGACAGCCAGCAAGCCCACTTAGGCCATGGCGCAGGTGTCTGGCAGGCTCTGCTGTCTCCCAAAGTGTGGATGATGGGCGGCTTTTTCTTTTTCGCTCTGACCTGCTCGTATGCCTACAGCTTCTCTGCTCCTGCAATCCTGCAGAACGCGACCGGTTGGAGCGTCGCACATGTGGGTTACATGCTTGCGGTCTTTGGATTGGCTGGCGCTGTGTCGATGCTCATCAACAGCGCCCATTCCGACCGCACTGGCGAACGCGCTTTGCATTGCATCGTGCCCTGCCTCGTGATGGGCGCGGCTTTTCTGCTGGCGGGCTCGACGCAAGTGCCGTGGGTGGTCGTCCTCTCGCTGGCCATTAGCTTCGTCGCTTTCACTTCCATACTGGGGCCGGGATGCTCGCTGCCTACTCAGTTCCTGGCCGGCCGCGCCGCCGCAGCAGGTATCGCCGCGATGAACACCATCACCATGTTCAGCGGTTTCGTAGGCCCGTACCTCATGGGAGTTATGAAGGATGCCACCGGCAGTTATCAAGCCGGACTGCGCGGATTGGTGGTGCCCAGCCTGGCAGCGGCGATTGTCATGTATGTTCTGACGCGCAGCCTCGCTCGATACAAGGTACGCATAGCCAGCCCCAACCTGGCCAATGAATCAGCCTGAGCGTGACTTCGATAGCTAATCAAATTTTGATTTTGAATCAGTGGGCCTAGACATTCGCTACAGCAGGCAATATCGCATCCACGTCCACCCACTGCGTGGGGTAGTTGCCCGTGTAACATGCGGTGCAATATCCGTTGTGCTCGCTGCCGTCGCAACACTTCAGTAGTCCCTCGAGCGAGAGGTACGCCAGCGAATCGGCTTCAATATATTGCCGAATCTCTTCGACCGTTTTATTGGCAGCAATCAGATCGCGTTTGCTCGGCGTATCGACCCCATAAAAACACGGCGAGATCGTAGGCGGGCAACTGATGCGCAGATGAACTTCCTTCGCTCCCGCGCCGCGCACCATCCGCACAATCTTGCGGCTGGTCGTTCCGCGAATGATTGAGTCGTCGATCAGCACCACGCGCTTGCCTTCGAGCAGATTACGCACCGGGTTTAACTTGAGCCGCACTCCAAAGTCGCGCACCCTCTGTTCCGGCTCGATGAACGTGCGCCCAACGTAATGATTGCGAATGAGGCCGAAGCGAAACGGAATGCCGCTCTGATCTGCATAGCCCAGTGCAGCAGTCACGCCGGAGTCAGGCACGGGAACAACGACATCGGCTGGCACACCGGATTCGCGAGCCAATTTGCGGCCCATCTGATCGCGGCTTTCCTGCACCCAGCGCCCAAAAATGCGGCTGTCAGGGCGGGCAAAATACACATGCTCAAAGATGCAGCTTGATTGCTGAACGCCGCTGGCATATTGACGACTGGTCACGCCATCCCCTGTCACCATCACCAGTTCACCGGGCAGCACGTCGCGCTCGTATTCAGCGCGCAACAAATCGAACGCGCAAGTTTCCGATGCAAATACGATAGTGTCTGGTCCGTCGGGATTTTTGATACGGCCCATCGACAGCGGGCGAAATCCGCGTGGATCGCGAGCAGCAAAGATGCGGTCGCGCGTCATCATCACAATCGAGAACGCGCCGTCAACCTGCCCCAGCGAATCGGCAATCGCATCGACTAGGGTGGCCGCGCGCGAATGTGCAATAAGCTGGACGATAATTTCTGAATCGGACGTGGTCTGGAAGTACGCGCCATCGCGCTCAAGCCGCGCCCGTACATTGCCAAGATTCACAAGGTTGCCGTTATGCGCAATCGCAATGAGCCCCTTGGTCGAGTCCACCCGAATGGGCTGCGCATTCAAGAGCGCTGAGTCGCCCGTCGTCGAGTAGCGTGTGTGCCCAATCGCCATTTCGCCCGGGAGCTTTGAAAGCACATCGTCGGTAAAGATTTCTGAAACTAACCCCATGCCCTTGATGTTGGCCAGATGCTGTCCATCGGCCGTGGCAATTCCGGCTGACTCTTGTCCACGATGCTGCAATGCGTAGAGGCCCAGGTATGTCATGCGTGCGGCATCCGCATGCCCGTGAATCGCGACCACGCCGCACTCCTCGCGCAGCTTAGGATCTTCTACACCGTCGGCCGCCAAAGCCTGCAGCGGCAGCAGTGATTGCGATGCCGGGTTCCCCATCCTAGCCGCGTCTTCTGCGGCGAGGACAAGAGTCGCATCTGAAATCCCTTCGACCCCTTGGAACAGCAAACGGTTCATGCCGTGACCTCGCCATGGAGAGTAGCCTCAAGCGAAGTCGCCCACGGTCTGCGCAGTTCTTCTAACGGAGCGGAAATGAATACATCACGGTAAACAGAAACTTCCAACCTGTCGCCACCGGTAGTACCGATGCGCGCCGCATTAAAGCCGAAGTGCTCAGCCAGTTCCTCGATGTCAGCAATCTGGCTGGGGGACGCCGAAACGATCATCGTCGATGCGGGTTCAGCGAACAGACCAAAGAGCGGGTGCACCATCAGCGACTGATCCTGCTCGATTGCTGCACCGACACCGTGAGGAAATGCAGCCTGCGCAATCGCAACGGCGATGCCGCCATCTGAAACATCGAATGCCGCAGAAACCAATTCTCGATTGGCGAATTCAATCAGCATGGTGTGGAGGTCGGCTTCGGCATCAAGATCGAGCGGTGGTGGCTTGCCCCAGATTCCGCCGAGTACGACTTTTGCATATTCCGACGATCCAAACGCGATCATCTCGTCGCTGGACGCTGCATCTGGCACGCTGGTTTCTTCAGGGTGGATCAATGCCTGATCCCCCAGCGCCACAGCCAGCGGGTCGGCTTTGCTTTCGACTTGTTCGGCATTGAATGGGACATGCAAATTAGGGTCGGGTTCTTCGCCGGCCGGTACGGGCCAAAGCAGGACGATCGCATCGCCGCCGCGCTGAAAACTCGCCGGAACCGCCTTCGCAACATCCTCCAGAAGGCCAACAATGCCCAGCACCGGGGTGGGATAAATGCCCTCGCCTCGCGTTTCGTTGTAGAGCGAAACATTGCCGCCGGTAATAGGAGTGCCGAGCGCCGTGCAGGCGGCTGCGATTCCGTCGATAGCCGCAGAAAGCTGCGCCATGATTTCCGGCTTTTCCGGATTGCCAAAATTGAGGCAGTTGGTCGCGGCCACAGGCGTTGCACCGGTGCACGCCACTTTTCGCGCAGCCTCGGCCACCGCATGCATCGCACCAAGTTTCGGGTCGAGATATGTCCAGCGCCCGTTGCCATCGAGGGCCATGGCCAGCCCGCGTTCACGTCCGGGAGTGCCCGTTCCCTTGATGCGCATGATGCCGGCTTCGCCGCCCGGGCCCATCACGGTGTTGGTCTGTACCATGGTGTCGTATTGTTCATGCACCCATCGCTTCGAACATACATTGGCGCTGGCCAGCAGATTTTTCAAGTCGGCAAGATAGTCGCGATCCAACGCCAGCTCAGCCAGCGCGTTCTCTGGCGGATCGAGCGGAACCGGCGCCTTCCACGTTCCCACCGGCCGATTGTAAAGCGGCGCATCATCGGTGAGTGATTGGTTGGGTATATCCGCAACCAGCACGCCATGATGGCGAATGCGTAACCTGGATTCCGATTCAACGGTGCCCACGATTACGCCATCGAGGCCCCACTTTTCGAAGACTCTGAGCACTTCATTTTCGCGGCCCTTCTCGGCCACCAGAAGCATGCGTTCCTGGCTCTCGGAGAGCATGATTTCGTAAGCGCTCATGCCGGTCTCGCGCTGCGGAACCAAATCCAATTCGACGTCCAACCCTACGCCGCCGCGCGCACCCATTTCGCAGGTTGAACAGGTCAGTCCCGCTGCGCCCATGTCTTGAATGCCGACGATGGCGCCCGTCTTCATCGCTTCAAGGCAGGCCTCGAGCAGCAGCTTCTCCATAAATGGATCGCCGACCTGCACATTGGGCCGCTTAGCCTCAGTGCCAGCGTGAAATTCTTCGCTGGCCATGGTCGCGCCGTGAATACCGTCGCGCCCGGTCTTCGCTCCAACATAGATCACCGGGTTGCCGGCGCCCGTCGCCTTGCCGTAGAAAATTTCGTCCTTGCGCACCATGCCCAGGGCGAACGCGTTGACCAGGGGATTGCCACTATAGCAGGCCTCGAACTTCGTCTCGCCACCCAGGTTGGGCACGCCAAAGCAGTTGCCATATCCGGCGACGCCGCTCACCACGCCTTCCACAATGGAGTGGTTCTTGACAGCCGCGTCCGCCTCCGTTCCCGGTCCTGCCTCGATCGGCCCGAAGCGCAGCGAATCCATCACCGCCAACGGTCGAGCTCCCATGGTGAAAATGTCGCGCAGAATGCCGCCGACACCGGTCGCGGCTCCTTGATATGGCTCGATATAGCTGGGATGATTGTGGCTTTCAATCTTGAAGGCACAGGCCCAGCCATCGCCCACGTCGATGATGCCGGCGTTTTCTCCCGGCCCCTGTACCACGCGGTCGCTTTTGGTCGGCAGTCGCTTGAGATGCACGCGGCTTGACTTGTAGGAGCAGTGCTCGCTCCACATCACGCTGTAGATGCCCAGTTCCGTGAGGGACGGAACGCGCCCGAGTGCCGACAGAATGCGGTTGTACTCATCCGCGGTGATGCTGTGTTGAGACAGCAACTCCGCGGTTACCGCAACCGGCTCGGGAACAACTGCAGAGGAGACCGTGGTCATAGCGATTGCCTCCATTGTCGCACGGCATTGACGGCCCGCATGCCTGTGATGCGTGTGGAAACCGAGACTTAAACCTAAATCTCCGGATAGATATCTAGATCTCAGAATAGAAATCTAGCAGGTGGCATGGCTCAGCGCGGGACCATGTTGAGCCGGGTGATTTCGTAGACATCTCCGCCGGTTAGTCGGCGGCCTAGTGTTCTTATATATTGCCTAAAGGGCCGCTTCCCGTGGGCTTCTATCCTATATTCGCTTGTTCCTGTTTCCCGCTTTATTCGGCGATGGACGTTGTGTTTCTACCCGGATCGACGCGCCGCACAGCGTTAGCCTCTATCGAAGCCCTGTGCGATACTTTTAATGCAGACGCGCATCCAGGCCGGGATGGTGGAACTGGCAGACGCAGCGGACTCAAAATCCGCCGAGGGCAACCTCATGGGGGTTCGACCCCCCCTCCCGGCACCAACAAAACAAACAAGTTAAGCCACTTTAGCCCGTTTCGAGCGAGTGGCTGTTTTTGGCTGGTGGCTGTTGGGCTTCTCAGTGGCTATTGCCGTGATCCGGTCAAGCACGGATAGCTTGTGATCGGGTGACAAGTGGGCATAGCGGGCGGACATGGTAATGGTTTTGTGTCCGGCTAGTTCCTGAATCTCTTTGATGGTTGCCCCGGCCATTGCCAGCCATGAGCAGAACGTGTGCCGGTTGCAATGCCAAACGTATCCCGTGATCTTTGCAGCTTCCAAGCACGGCACAAACCAAGAGCGGGTGTCAAACCTGTCTTTGGTCCCACACCGAGCGAAGATTCTATCGGCGGGTTTCTGGCCGGGATGCCGTAGCGATTCGATAGCGGCCAAGGCATCAGCGTTTAGGTGAATGGTCCGGGCTGTGCCGTTCTTTGTCTCTGTGA
Source organism: Acidobacteriaceae bacterium (assembly GCA_025350325.1). Taxonomy (GTDB): domain Bacteria; phylum Acidobacteriota; class Terriglobia; order Terriglobales; family Acidobacteriaceae; genus Telmatobacter. Next base: position 2,548 of record JANXYB010000095.1, on the reverse strand, counting down.
GGTCGATTGCGCGGCGGGACAGATCGACCTGAGACCACGTTGCCGAATACTGCTCCGTGAGGCGCATCCCGGTGTTGACAGAGACAACGAACTCAGGAAGGTGCGCGGGGAACTGCTTGCGGATTGCATCACAGACGCGGTTGTATTCGTCCCTACTCAGATACCGGATGCGGCCCGCTGATTCACGGCGCTTGCTAAACAGCCGGGCCGGGTTGCCAGACACCTTTTCATTCCTCATGCCTTGCCTGTAGCAAAGCGAGATGAATGCCTTGTAGCGGTTGGATGTGGCAGGGGTCTTGAATCTCGATTCCAGCCAATCAGCAATCTCTTGCGGGGTCACTTCCGATGCGGCCCGGCCACCAAGGTCTGTGCGGACGATTTCAGCCTTGGACACATAGTTGCGCCGGTCTTTATGGTTCTCAGTAGCTTTCAACGCAAGGTCTATGAGGTCACTGACTATAACCTGCTTGGTGTTGCGCAACACGGGCAGCTTGCGCCCCGCCAGGGCATCGGCCTTGCGCGTCTGGTACAGCTTGATTGCGTCACCCTTGCGGCCAACCTTTTCCCTGTGACGCTGCCCCTTCGCGTAGTAGTTGACCCACCAAACGCCGCTGCCTGCTGGATGTTCGTAGACTCCTCTTACTGTCTTTTCTTGGCTCTTCATGCCCCGCCTCTTTCTAATGGCTGTGAATCGGATTTAAGAATATCACAGGTCCGATAGAACAGCCACCATGGGGCAATCTTCTAGGCCGCTCTGCCTACGTCTTTTGGTGAGTCGTAATGGTTGGCTAGGGAGAATCTAGAAAGCGAACCATGGGGAATGAGCACCTTCTTACCAATTCGGCGCGTCTCCAGTTTGCCGCCCGCAATCAGGTAGTCCAGGGACCGGACGGAGATAGAGAGCTGACGGGCGGCTTCCTTGCGGTCGTACAAGAGTCTGGATTCCATCACTGGTGCCGCCCTTTCTGGATAGTCTCTCGTTCGGTTGCAAGATCGGGGAAGAGGCTGAGCAGTTTCCCACGCTTGTAGTTGCTCAGCTTGTTTGTCAACGGCACGTCCAGGCTTAGAGCAGCCGCAATGAAGCGGGCCTCCGCAATCAGCCAATAGCGGCTATTCATGGCACACGTCCAACCAAACCGGATAGGGATTGAAGCCAACAGAACACCACGGGGAGCCGTGAAGCCACAGCACACCGGGTTGGACAGATGGCCCAAGAGACGTGCGAACACATCCCCGCTCTGCCCGATGTAAAAACGCCCGGCCTCCGTGAGCATGTACACACCGCTAAGGCGGGGACGGCGCTCCGGGAAGTATTCGGGGAAGATCGGCGTCAGAGCGGTGCTGTACGAAACCCGCCTGGAGTAGTTTACGGGACGCGGCTTGATGACTTTGTTCACGTTTTGCCCTCTCGCTATTGCTCTTTGAGGGCTGATGTCTCTGAGCGCATGAACTTTAGTTCCACGGTAAATTCTGCTAGTCCGTGCCCATGCGCTATTCGCACTATACCTACCTGATTTTGGGGCGGATGGCTTTGAGCGCATCGCACTTACTTCCAAGGTAAGAAGCCTGTCACGGGCCGCCGCATAATAAATCGGTCCCGGTATTTCACTTGGGGATTTTTCAACGGTACTCTCGAAACAGTAGCGATGGTGTGGCACCGCAACGGACGGCGCAAGGCTGAGGCGGCACACTTTTTGGCCGCCGCATAAAAATACTTTTCCCCATGCGACACTTGGAGATTTTTCAACGGTACTCTCAATTCAGAGAGCGGGAAAAGCAGTTAGCAGGAAAGGTGGGGCAGCATGTACGACATTGAGCAGTTGTGCAACGCACAGAGCGCCGTTTACGTCATGTCAAACCCGGACGGGAGTGACTGCGAATTCCTCAATCTCCAACAGAAGGCATCCGCCTCTGACCTGGAGCAGCTACGGGCACGATGGGCGGGACGGGACTTACAAGGCGTGGGAGTTGCGTTTCTCATTTATGGGATTCCGCACGTGTCTCTGAAAGAGCAGCCATCGGACTTCATGGCAATCGTGCGGTTGACGGCGGCCTATGCGCGATACCTGGACACGAGCGCAAGTGACCGCACGGAGCAACTACGTGCTGATGACAGCGTGATGTGGTGCGAGCTGCTCTATGCGCTCCCGGACACGCGCTCTCACATAACAAGTTTGCGGCGCTAATCAGCGTCGTGGGTGGTGTCAACGCGCGTCCGATGCCGCCCGAATTTCACAAGTGCCGCACAGCTAAAAAGAGCTGTGTCTCTCACGTTGGCTGCCTCAGTACGGGGACGGGAGACGTGTGCGCACCAATGGTGAAAGCCGGGAAGTGCGAACCATCAGCCTCAACCCTAGCCGCTAAATAGGGCGTCTAGGCCGTAGAAGCCGCGCATGTACTTGCGATGGTGACTCGGGTGTAGGACCGGGGCAACCCGAGAATTTCATCCGAAGGATACGACAATGAATCTCATCGACATTTTGCAAAACCAGAAGGAAGCCCTTGACCAAGCGGATTCGATCTTGGCAAAGGCAACACAGGAAGGCCG
>JANXYB010000087.1 GCA_025350325.1 Acidobacteriaceae bacterium | reverse complement strand
CTGTTTTGCGGGATGCACCACGGATGCCATTCTCTCCGTACTCAGGCTGTCCCGCCGCGATCTATTCCAAGGTCCGCCGCCGTCACCGGAACAACTTGCCGCGTTGGAGGTAGAGCGCAAGGCAACCGAGCAACGGAAGCGCGCCGCACGGGCAGCCGAACGCGAAGCCTGGGACAAGGCGTGCCGCTGGGAGGCCGTGGTAAGCGCTCTGGGCGGAAAGCTGGCGCGCACGTCAGAAGAGGCACTAGAAGGTGATGCACTCACCCGCACCTTTCATGATGCCTGCGCGAGATGGGCCGATGCGGAAGCCGCCGCGATCAAAGAAAGCGAAGCGAGGGCGGCGGCATGAGCGCACCAGACTTGAGGATCTTGCGAGATGAGCTGTTTGGACCTCAACCTGACCCACTCGCTTCCGTCACTGCCGATCAAGTCGGGCCTGAGGCTGCCGCGGCGCTGGGGCTGCAGACCCTCGATTCAAAATGCGACGGAAAGCAAAAGGCCGGTAGCGCTCGCACGCAAGACCGGCCCTCCGCAACACGAGTTTGCTCGCCAACTATCTTTTGTCGCCGAAAAGATCCGACATCAGATTTACATTCTTGTCTGCCGCGTGATTGAGGTAGGGCAGGCCAAATCCCGCTTCAAGGGTCTTTAAGAGCGAGAAATGATTGTAGCGAACGTTGCTCGTCAACCCAGTCTTGGCGTAGTTGGTATCGACGATGGTCACCACCTGGTTGGGCAAACTGCTGTAATCATTCTCGTCCCACACCACCACGATGACGTTGTGGCCTTCTTTCCAGGTCCTTGAACTCTTGATGGCATTGATCAATACGCTCAGACCGGCGTCGCCCTGGGCAATCGCATTCGCATCGACCGAGCATCCGGTGCCCAATTCCGTACTGCCGCGCCCATGCTGATCATGGCATTGATTAGGCACGATATACGCGTAGTTTGGGGCCCTGCCGCTGGCCAGATCCGCATACAGTCGATCAAAGCCGACCACTTGGCTCAGGCTCAATTGCTTGTTGTCCCCATCTACCACATTGGCAAAATACGCAAAGGGATTGTGCTTGACCGCGTAGAGTTTCGGCATGCCCGGCTCAGACTCGGTCAGGTTAGAGACCAGCCCGTCGCTGGCATTCACCCCATCCGCTCCATACGGTGGAAGATTCTCTTCGTAGGCCTTCCATGTCTTACCGGCCTCCACCAGTTGATCGGCGATCGTCCTGCCGCGTGTCCACGCCCGCGCGAGAGGGAAGTTGTGAATCGGGCTTGCCGGCGTGCCTTCGTTGGTAGTGTCTACTGCCGGCGTAACCGCATCCCAACCGGAGCCGGAGATCGGACAGGTATTGGTGGTAGCGGACTCCAAAGCTGGTGTACCGAGTTCAATGTTCGATGCGCAGGAACCATTGTGCCAGTCCGGCGAATCGTCGTTCACAATTCCAAAATTAGAGCCGCCCACAATCTCCAGATAGTTAGTTAGGCTGGGGTGCCCGACCGCATAGTAATTCGTGGCCAGGTTAGCCGTTTTTGCATACTGGTTGATGAACGGCGCATTCGCATTGCCGATGATCTGCCCGTAGTAGTGGTTCTCCATCATGATCACAAATGCGTGATCGATGCGCGGAATGTCGCGGTCATTGTCCTGCGCCGCGGCGTAGTTCGCACCAAGTGCGACGACGCCGAGTGCCAACGCTGCTTTTGTAAACTTCATATCGACCGACCTCTCCATTTTGACAATGTTCGTTAGGGGAATTGTGTTAGAAAGTCAGGCAAGAAACAGCAACCATGATGCTTCCCGCCGGCTTATATTCGGTTGAGGATGCGCCGCTCACTGTGGCCGGGCACAAACAATTCCTCATCCCGAACGAAATATAGGGGGAGAAGATGAATGGGGAGTTACGAATACATGAATGGTTGGATAGTTGAAATTGAGACAGCAAACAGCGGTGGATTTACTTCAAGCCGGGCCTGGGCCGCGCAGGCTGTCGCTGGTCAAAAAATAATTTATTGAGGTTTCACTTCAGACGTGCTGTGCTCGTAGCGATCAAGCAAGTCGCGCATGTCCTTTTCACGCTGCGCGTCGTGTTCCCGCACCGCCAGGTCGAGCGCTTTGCGTGCGGACGCCGCAGCCTCTGTGGTGCGGCCCGTCTTGTCATACGCTTTGGCCAGTTCAGAGATGAACCGCCCATTCTTGCCGTCACTCAGTTCCACGGCTTTCTCGAGCGGCGCGACTGCTCCCGTGAAATCTCCGTTGGCTTCCATCATGTATCCAAGGTTAAACCGCATCGCAGCGGACGCAGGATCGATCACAACAGCCTTTTGCAGTTCGATCACCGCCGTGCTCCTGTCGCCGCTCAAGGCCAGTGCCACGGCATAATGTTCTAGAAATGTCGTGTCTCCCGGGCTTAGGCTGCTGGCCTTGCGATACTCATCCAACCCGTCGTGCGCCTGTCCGCTGTTGGTCAGCAGCGTACCGAGATTGTAATGCGCCATCGCATCGTCAGGATCCCGCTCCAGCGCACTGCGCAACAGCGCAATCGACTCAGGAATCTTATTCGCTTGCGCCAGCGCGAACGCCTCATTCACCATCTTGTAAAATTCGGTCGCCTGCGGATCGATGGTTTCCAGGCCGCCCTGTGCCACATTCACAAATTCAGGAATGTTGACGGCGCGATTGGCAGCCGTCGTGTTCTCGACCATGATCGCGGGGCTGTCGTTGCCGTTGGCATCGATGTGCGTGAGCATCAACTGCGTAAAGGGCGACCGCGACTTCGATGAAAACGCGAGCCACCTTCCGTTCGGCGAAAACGTGTGCCACGAATTCATCAGCGACGTATTGCACTTCATCAGCCGGGCCTTGCCGCCCTCGAATGGCACGATGTAGAGCTTACTGTCGGGCCGCATCAGCAGGCCATTCTTGTTCTGCACGAACACAATCCAGCGTCCATCCGGGGAAACCTTAGGAAAGTTGTTGCTCATCCCATTGCCCGATGCGCCGGCAACCGGAATCGCCTTGCCGCCTCGACCTTCGTTGAACGGAATCTTGTAAAGGTCGTATTGAATCTGCGGTTCCCTGGGATCGTTGGCAAACTCCGGCTTGGGAGCCCCCGGCGGGTACGGGTCGCGTGCCTTGGCCTTGCTGAAAATCAAATACTTTCCGTCCGGCGACCAGAACGCACTGGTCTGCACCATCTCGGGATCGTCCGCGCCCGGCAGCGGCCGCATCGTGCCGCCCTTACGGTCGTACCAAGCCAGAATTCCGCGCATTGGATAGAACACTTGCAGGAATCGAAAATCCTTGTAGTTGGTACTGAATAGCCGATCGAGCAGACCTGACGCGAATCCTGGAATCTTTTCCTGGTTAGCAGGCTTGTTGCTCGGCGGCCCGATCGACGTCACCACGTACTTGCCGTCCGGCGAAACCTGCGACATGAACCCAAACCGTTTCACTGCGGGACTGGAAGTGCTCGCCTCGGAATTCAATTGGAAGGAACTCCAATGCAGAACGTCCTGGTTGCGGATCGTCATGTTCTTCGCGACCGGCACCAGTGCATACAATCCCTTATCGTTGCGCGGCCCATCGAGGTCCAGCCCAAACGTCTTTCCATCCCGCGAAAAGGAATGGCAATTCGCGCAGGTCGGCAGATTGCCCATAGCCACTTTGCTCTCGGGCTCGGCGATATTGCGAATGCGCCATTTGATCATCGGGATAGCGGACTGCGGCAGCGGAGCAATCGGCCCCTGCTCGGCAGGATTCGACGTGCGCAGCGGTACATCGCGATAAAAAACCGGCGCACCCACCGCATCAACCGATGTCAACATCGTCACTCGTCCCGCGGACAAGGGCTTTGCGGTATCGCCGTCGCCCATTCCCACAATCGAAACCGTCGCCGGCGCCTTGACCGATTGCCGTTTGATCTTCTCCCACGTCGCGGCGTCGGGCTTCCAGGTCCGCGTAGACGCCTGGTCCGCGGTCAACTCGAGCCCCGGCCCTGCCTGAGGATCCAGTTCGCCGCGCTGCATCAATTCGCCGATCGCGTCTAGCTGGAGCGGCCCAGAGTGATCGCCAAAAGAAATCTCAATCTTCCAGCGTTTTGCGCCGTCGCTTGGGTCGTGCCAGAGGAAGGTAGGAGCAGTGATCTCAGGGGGAAAGACCGATCTATCCACGGGATAGTCGATGGTGATTTTAGCGGTCGATTGCGCTGTGCGAGCCTGCTCTGATCCGGCAGATGCCGACCGCGCAGCGCCGCTCACCGCCAGAACCGAAGCCCCGCCAACAATTCCCGCAATCAGGAGTTGGGCGAATCGGGTTTGAACAGGTCTGAGCGACGGAACCACGATTTGTATTCTGGCAGATACATGCTAAACCGGTCCACCGCTCGTAATTAAGACCAGCATTGCGCCATGACGACCCCGGTTCCGCACCCCGTCATGCTCCCGGGCAAGCCCTTAGATCGGCCGATGCGTCGTGTTGCGCGCGTTGGCTGTGTTGTCGGGCGCATCAGTGAACGACTTGCCCGAACCATATGCGGATTTCTGGTCGCGCGAACCCACCTTGCGAAGCGTGTCTTTCGCCCCATCATCCCAGGTAATGCGCGCCTCCCCATTCACATAAACCCACCGCCCATGAACGTCTCCGCCCAGCGACCGAATCGCGTCGCCGGTCTCGTTGAGGGTGATGAAGAAGTTGTTGCCCATCCCATCGCCTACCTCCCACTTGCCCACGAAGTGGCCCCGCGGCGGCATTCCTTGGCTACTCAATCCCGCATCCGCAGCGCCGCTTTCCCCCGGAAATTCCACCCGTGCAATGTCTGCCAGGCTAAAGGTC
>JANXYB010000125.1 GCA_025350325.1 Acidobacteriaceae bacterium | reverse complement strand
ATTGAAGTTGATCGTAGGTTAGCCCAGTTGACCTCGGTGATGAGACTGGCCACCGCACTCCTGGGTTCATCCCGCGTGGGATATTCCTCGATCGTTCCAATAACTCTCTTGCGGTATATACGCTTCCCATTTGGACCTTTTCTGACCACCGAAATTGCCAAACGTCGGGACCTTCAAGGCGAGACTTGGTAGCGAGACTGCTATGTTGCATTGTCATCCTCCATGTCCGCAGCGGCGGCGCAGGGAAGATGTCTTCCGATTCGAGGTGCCCTTGGCATTTTTGGATGCGACGAACTATGTGTGGTGAGGAATTCAGACCCGCCATGCCGATGGTGAATTAGCAGCAAACCGAATTGATCAAACGAAAAGCAGAAGCAGTGACTCGGTCCCAGTGGTGCAGTTTATGGCGAGTGCGCGACGATCGTCCGAACGCTCCCTCGCTTCTTCGCGTTTCATATGCTTAGAGTTTTGTTGATTCACTTTCCCCCAGGCTCCCGCGACCAGCGGAAGCCGAACGAGTAAGTGGGTTGGTAGTATTCGCGCTGAATAAAGTAGGGCTCGCTGCCGTCATAGAAGCCGAAGACCTCGTTGTTGAGGTTGAGGGCCGTGACGACCAGCTGAAAGCCGTGGCGAAGCTTCCAGCTACCCTGCGCGTCGATCTCAGTGTGGTTGAAAAAGTAGATGTCGCCAAGCGGCCCCTTGATACCGCCGGGAGTCCCATCCGCGTATTGATAAGCCGAGATACTCGCCTGGTTGTATGTGACGTTCATGTTCATTGATACCGGACCCCGGTTGTAGGTGGGGCCGATGTTATAGATGTTGGGTGCATTATCTAGCAGGCGGGGTTTATCGCTGCGGCCCGTGATGGCGCTGGTTTGGGAACCGATATAGCTGTAGTTCGCGTTCATGCCCAAACCGCCAAGAAAACCAGGCAGACTGGACCAGTGTTGCAGGTACTGCAATTCGATGCCGCTCACCCGGGCGCTGCCGGCGTTGATGGGCTGGGTGACAAGGTAAGTCGCAGTCGGGCCGCCCGGCGGCGTGAAGTCGGGAACCGGGTGCTGTGTGGTAACGATTGGAAGTCCTAGATGCTTGTAAAAATAACCGGCCGAGAGGACGCCGAACGTTTTGAAATAGTGGTCGTAGAGGACGTCAACATCGTCGCCGGTTTCGGCTTTGAGTTTGGAGTTGCCCAGCGTGGCCTGGTACTTGTAGGCGCCGTTTCCGTTCGGACTCCATTGTATTGGCTGCGCCAAGTTTGACTCTTCGGGGCGGGAAACGCCGCGCGCGTAGATTAGGCGCAGGAAGCTGTTGGCGCCGGCATTGAATCGGAGCGAGACGCTTGGCAGTAGGTCGGTATACGACCCTGTGAAGTGATTGGGCGAAGCATTGCCATTTACATCGAATGAGAGGTTGTGAATGTTGTCCCTAGTTATTTCGGAGCGCAGACCGACCATCAGGCGGATACCGTGCCCGAAATCGGTGGTGTTCATTGCGTAAAAAGCGGGGACATGTTCCACAATTCCGAAGTCTGCTCCATCCGCACCCTGGGTGTTGCTGCTGAGTGTGAATTGGGTGGGGTGCTGGTTGTAATACTTGCGGATGGGGTCGTAGAACGCATTGTAGCCATCTTTGTAAGAGCCATTGTAATAATTCGGTTGCTTGAGGCCATTGGGAAAGTTCGCCATTGGGATGTTGCCGTTGGCGTCGAATTGGACGTGGTATGTGTTGGCGTACTGGTGCATGCTGCGGAATTTGCCGCCATACTCGAACGTGGAAACATTACCGCCAAGGTGATAACGGAATGCGCCCGAACCCTGGATCCCGATGTTGATCTGTTGGTTATGGCCCGGCGCAAGCTGGATGTTGTTCAGCACATAATTCTGGGGGCTGTTGATCTCGTCGAAGCAATCCGGGCTCCACTGCGGCAAGTGGGGGTTAGTGGTCGCGCTTTGGTTGAAGTGGCACGTGCTCGTGAGGAGGGTGTCAGTGAAGTGTGCCGTATCGAAGGGGTCATCGCCGTAGTAGCCGGTTCCGATGGCGGCACTCCAGGAATACCAAGTATTGTTCAGCACGTGCGTGCCGCTGAGCTGAACATTGCCGGCATAGACTCGCGCATTTTCACGCTGGTTAGTGTAGCTGGGGGGGGTGTTGCAGGGCGGAGCAGTTATCCCATTGGAGCCGCTCCCTGAACATCCACTATTCCCGGGATTCAGTAATTGTATGCCGGGTGTATTGTCGCTCAAGCTGTAGACACTTTTCTCGCCGCTGTCGCGGAAGTACGAGTAGAGATAACGCAGAAATATCGTGGAGCCGGGCTTGAGGCGGTAATCGAGGCTGCCAGCCAGTCCCCAGCGGGGGCGGTGGAACTCGTACGTGCGGATGTCCTGGGCATCAAACCAGTTTGCGTTTTGGTTGTTGGCCAACGTGGCGAGATCCGGGGTGGGCTCGACGTCGTTGATGCCGGTGCCCTCCCAGGTGTACTCGCCACCGATGACGAAGCCGAGTTTTTTGCTGGCTCCGAACCGCCGACCCCAGGTGCCGTAATCATCCGTGTTAGGACGACCGTTTTCGATCGGAGTGTAACCTCCCAGGACGCTGATCTGGTAAGTCGGGGTATCGCTCGCGGTCTTGGTAACGAGATTGACTGAGCCGCCGATCCCGTCGCCGTCCATGTTGGCCTGGAGAGTCTTGCTGATTTCTATAGAGTCGACAATGCCGGCGGGAATGGCTGAAAAATCGAATTCCCGGACGCCCGGATCTTCGGAAGGCATGTTGAAGCCATCCACGGTTGTATTGTTCAGCCGGGGCTCGGTTCCGCGGACTTGCACGAACTGGTCTTCGCCCTCGTTCCGCGTCAGACTGACGCTGGGCAGGCGTCCGATAGCGTTGCCTAGGTTGGAGCTGGGGAGGCTAGTGATCGTCTCGATCGGCATGACCTGGAGGACATTGTCCGCACTTCGCTCTTCATTGACAGCCTCCACTTCAGCCGAGCCGCTGGCGGTCACCAAGACGGTCTGGTTGGTCGAGGCAAGCCTTAGCTGCAAGGGCAGATCGGTGGTCTGCCCAGCGGTGACGATGACGTCCTTTGCAATTGGCTGAAAGCCGATATAGCTAACGCTGAGCGTGTATCTACCAGGGGCCACGCCGCTGATGAAAAATCGGCCTTGCTGATCGGAGACGGTGTTGAGCCCCTTTGAAGCAATGGAGACCTCGGCACCTCTGATAGCGGCTCCGGTGGGATCAGTGAGTGTACCGGAGATCGAACCGGATTCGGTCTGAGCGGATAAGGGGATTGACAACCCGCAGAGCAACGCACATAGACAGAGAAAGCACGCCCAGAGTGGGCGCCGTACAGTCACACACGTCATAAACTCTCCTCAAAAGTGAGTTATTCCGACATCACCTACCGGGGCTCGCGGGGAATTCGGGTACAGCGTGAGCGGCTGTTACGCGCAAGAGGAACATATAGACCGAACCTGAAGACAACCTTAAGGCAATGTCGCAGAAGAGCATCCAGTGGCTGAATCTCGCGGAAACCTTTCGGAGAAAGGACATTCCTACCGCGCGTGCCAGAAGGGTGTGAAGCACCATAAGTCCGATTCCTAGGAGCAAAATTGGCGACGAGCCTAAGAAAGTGGTCACGTTGATCACTCCGTATCGGGATTGGGAAGAATGACATCTCGAATAAGCCCATTCATCTCCGTACAGGCAGAGATAAACTGCCGGAGCGTTCTGCGCGAGGATCCAAAAGTTTCAAATTCCTCATGGGACAATCCATTTTCCGTGTAGGCGCGCTGAAAGTCTGAGAACTTGCTCATGAGTGTGTCAATAATTCGCACATCAACGGGATCATCCATCCGCGGAACCACTGCGATATCGCCTGCGTTGTATCGGCGTTGCCATGAGCAGGGTGGTGAGATCACGACATCTCCTCCGATGAACTCATGTTCGGCGCAAGCTGACTGAAGCGGACCGCCTGAGCGAGAATCGCATCTGCATTGCGATAGAGCCTTGGGTCTGTCTGGATCGAGAGACAGCCATTGCGCCCCTTCTCCCGATGGAAGATCGGCTCAAGTAAACGTGCCGCGTTTGCTGACATCTCTTCTAATACACACGTGTGCAATAGTCAATGCGGGAACGCTAGAACGCTCTGCAACTTCCTGCAAGTCTAAAAATTCCCCTGTTAACCGAAGGGTTGTAGGTTCGAGTCCTACCTGAGGAGCCAATGTATCAACAGCTTAGCTCTCCTTGCGCTCCGTCTGCGCTCCGTTTCCCTGAAAAGCAAGCTGAGACACTTTGACGCCCGCCGTAGTCATCTCATCCGTTACAACATCCCCGTAAATGTTCATCGTGGTTCTGATGTCCGCATGGCGCATCATCTTTTGCTGGACCGCAATCGAAGTGCCCAC
>JANXYB010000124.1 GCA_025350325.1 Acidobacteriaceae bacterium | reverse complement strand
TACGCAGAAAAAGCACAAGGCCTGCCACTGCCAGGGGCGCAGCAAACACGTTGACACAGAGCAACAACTGATCGCGCAGGAAACCGTCCGCGCGCCCTTCTGCCACATCGCGCGCGTGAATGTGCTGCAAGAAATGATAAGAAATAAAGTCGTGGCGGATCAGCCATAGAAGATTCGGCAAAAAGATAAGCAAGGCAAGGCTAATGCCGCCCCAGAACCATCCGCTCTTCACGTAACGCCGCGCCTGCGACAGTGCCATTCCAGCGAGGATACCGGCAGCATAAAACAGGATCGAATATTTGGTCAGCAATCCGATGCCAACGAAGAGGCCGATGGCCAGCCACCAGCGCGGATCTCCGCTGCGCAGCAGTCGTATTGTGAAGTAGGCAATCAGCACCCACCACAAAAAGTCGAAGCTGGTGTATTGAAATTCTGTTCCGTTAAACAGGGGCAGAGGCGACAACGCAACAGCCAGCGCTGTCGTGATCTGTGCCAGACGTCCACCGCCTAGCTCTCGCGCCATCATTCCGCTTACAACAATCGCCACTGCCTGGGCGATCACGGAAAACAGGCGCAGACCCACCAGCGACAAGCCAAAAAGCGCCAACCCGATATGCTCGAGAACCGGTGTCAGAGGTGGGTAGGCGACGAATCCCCAATCGAGATGGCGCGCGTCGCTCAGGAATTGCAGTTCATCGCGATGAAATCCGTAGCGGCCGTTGGTGAGAACGTGCAGCAGGGCAACTGCTCCCGCGATAACAAGCAGTGCCACGATATAAGTTGGAGATAGCTGTGCGCTCGATGCTGCGTTATTGTCAGGCGAACGCGACACACTTACCGCTTCCATGCAGGTGCCTCCTGCTCAGCTTTTACGCACAGTCTTCCACGGCGGTTCCAGGACTTGGTTTAAAAGACCGCGGCACCATTACCGACTCCATGCCCGCAGCGGTGGCCGCGTCGATGCCCAGCGCGGTGTCTTCGAAGACCAGGCAATCCGCCGGCGCCACGCCCAGCCTCGATGCTGCGAGCAGAAATCCATCTGGCGCAGGCTTGCCATTGCTGTAATCCTCCGCGCAAACCAGCGTGTCAAATTTGTCGAGCAGACCGAGCGCCGTGAGCGAATCCACCACCGATGCCCGCCGGCTTCCTGACACCACCGCAAAAGGGATGCGACCGTGTTTGGCCTCGATATGCTCCAGGACTTCTGGAATGCCCTTCAACTGCGAAAGTTGGTCGTGATAATAGCTCTCTTTGCGCGCGGCAAGCACGTCCACGGGCATATCGAGGCCGTGAATTTGGTTCAACTCGGCAACAATGTTTCGTACTGGCTTACCGCCCCAGCTGTAGAAAAGATTCTCATCAAACTCGCAATTCCATTCATTGAGTGCCTTCTTCCACGCAATGTAGTGCAGTGGCATCGAGTCAGCGATGGTGCCGTCGCAGTCGAAGAGATAGGCGTGGAAGCTGCCAGGAGGAAGAGCTAATTTCATGTTTAAAAATACTCCTTGATACCGGCCGTTTGCTTTAACAATCTCTGGGGCGCGTTTGCTAATAGGCGGTTCACCTTCAGTAGAAGGCTTTTAATTCCGCCAAACTAAGTTGTAATCGAGGCCTCAGTGGTAATGTCCGGAGCTGCGCAGCCACCTTCTCCGGGCTTGGTCGGCTCCATCTTTAGCGCATTGTTAAATCGGTTGAAATAGTTGAAGAGACCAATCGCGCAAAGCAGCTCCACAACTTCGCCTTCTGAATAGAAACCACGCAACTCAGCAAATTGCTCATCGCTCACCGCGTGGGCATCACGCGTCACAGTTTCTGCCAGGCGCAGGGCGGCTTTCTCAGCGGGAGTAAAGTCGGTGCGCGACGCCCAATCGGCGAGGTGAGAGAGCTGGTCATCGTTCCATCCCAGACCACGGGCCAGGATCGTGTGGCTCGCCAGGCAATACGGTGTTTCGTTGACCTGACTGGTACGCACAATGATCAGCTCTTTGAGCTTGGTGGGCAGCGTACCTGTATTGAGCACCGCGCCAAAGTGAGCTTGCATGGTGGCGAAGATCTCAGGCCGGTGAGCCATCACGCGGAACATGTTAGGCACATTGCCGCGCTGTGCAAACGCCTTGTCGTACAGCGTAGCCATTTCGGGTGTTACCTCGCTACGGTCAAGCCGGGAGATTCGAGACATCGCGTTCCCTCCTTCATCGCGTCGGTTTGCGAACGGTGTGTGGTTGAACATCGCACATATCGCGTCGGCAAGCCGGCAGCCTTACGTTTAGGATTGGTGCAAACCTGACCGTTTCTATCCTACTGCCCCTGTGGGCGAACCGATTTGGCTAGACGACTACTCCGAGTAAAGAGCGATCGCCGACCATCTTCCACTGATGAAAGAAAGGCGATGCGCGATGCGGACGACGTTGATCCTAGTGACAAGGTCTTGAACTGGCACGACATTGAGGTTGTGTCTGGCGTGCATGGTTACACCGATGATTCTAGCGAGAAGAGCCTCTTCAACCGGCCGGATCGCCCATGCCTGAAATGGATTCTAAACGTCGCCACGGTGGGTGGGGTGGTCATTTTGACGGGCATGACCGGGTCTGCTAACTTTATAGAGGACAAGTCATCGCCAAACACTCCTCAGTAGCTCAATGGCAGAGCATTCGGCTGTTAACCGAAGGGTTGTAGGTTCGAGTCCTACCTGAGGAGCCAATGTATCAACAGCTTAGCTCTCCTTGCGCTCCGTCTGCGCTCAGTTTCCCTGAAAAGCAAGCTGAGACACTTTGACGCCCGCCGTAGTCATCTCATCCGTTACAACATCCCCGTAAATGTTCATCGTGGTTCTGATGTCCGCATGGCGCATCATCTTTTGCTGGACCGCAATCGAAGTGCCCAC
>JANXYB010000155.1 GCA_025350325.1 Acidobacteriaceae bacterium | reverse complement strand
CGACTACCGCGGGTACGATACGTTTGACGGACTCAACTCTCGCTTCGTGCGACCACTTACATTTGAAAGCGAATTTCTTCGCACCGTATTACAGCAGGGCGTGCGGCGTTTCCCGCTGAACCTGCGGCCGGCGCTTGGTGTAAGAAGAGAGCGTTCGACCAAGGGGATGGGTTTTCTGGCACGGGGATTCCTTCGTCTTCACCAGGCTACCGGTGACCAAACATGGGCTGACAAAGCAGAGACAGCGCTGCAATGGCTCACTGAGCACCAGTCGCCCGGGTATAGCGGTGCATGCTGGGGCAATCATTTCGACTATCAATCGAGAACATTTTACCTGCCTAAGGGTGTTCCAACGGTAGTGTGGACATCGCTGATCGGGCATGCATTTCTCGATGCTTACGATCACTTAGGAAAGCAACGCTACCGCGAGATTGCAATAAGTGCCTGTGAACATATCCTGCGTGATCTAACCATCTTTCCCGACGATAAGGGAGCGTGCATTACGTATGTACCGAGCATGAATAGTCAGGTACACAATGCAAACACTCTCGGAGCCAGCTTGTTAGCGCGTACTTATGCACATACGAGCAATCAGAGTTACCGCGAGTTATCGGAAAAGGCGATGCAGTACACAGCCCAACATCAACGGCCGAATGCATCCTGGTTCTATGGGGAAAAAGCAAATTTGCACTGGGTCGATAACTTTCACACTGCATATGTACTCGACTGCTTCAAGCACTACACAGAAAGTACCGGCGATCAGCGTTTCTACGACGGAATGATGCGCGGATATGAGTATTGGAAGCACACGTTCTTTCTTGCCGATGGAACGCCTCGCTACTATGACAACAAAACTCTTCCTATCGACATTCAGTGCAGTTCGCAAGCTATCGATACCCTCGTCTATTTTCAGAATTATGATTCGGCGAGTTTGCCGCTGGCGCAGAAAGTTGCTGAATGGACCATTGATAACATGCAAGACAAAAGCGGCTATTTTTATTACAGGCGGTATTCGCCCTGGCTTGTGAACAAGACTCCGACTTTGCATTGGGGTCAGGCAACAATGCTGTGCGCACTTGCAGCCCTTTACAAGTCGCTTTAGGAATGTGAGCATTTTGTGAAGAAAAGCATTCTGGTCATCGTTGAGAATCTTCCTGTACCGTTCGACAGCCGCGTTTGGAAAGAGGCTTGTGCGCTTCATGCAGCAGGCTATGAAGTTTCAGTTCTTTCTCCACGGGGCAAGGGATACAGTCGTGGGCATGAGGTCCTTCAGGGCGTTCACATCTACCGCCACCCCATGCCTAAAGAAGGAAACACCCCGGCTAGCTATCTCTGGGAATATGGTTGCGCACTGTTCTGGGAATTCCTTTACGCGTGGTGGATTTTTGTAACTCGCGGCTTCCAAGTTATACAAGGTTGCAATCCTCCCGATAACATCTTTCTCGTCGCGCTGCCGTTCAAGCTGTTCGGCGTAAAATACATTTTCGATCATCACGACGCTAACCCGGAACTCTATCTCTCAAAGTACGAACGGGAAGATGCGTTCTATAAAGCGCAGGTCTGGCTTGAGCGCATGACGTACCGTTGCAGCGACATTGTGATGGCCACAAATGAAAGCTACGCGGCGCTCGCCGTCAGCCGCGGTGGTCTTGATTCGCAGGATGTATTTGTGGTTCGCAACGGTCCCGATCTTGCGACGTTCAAACTTGTTCCACCTTCACCCGACCTCAAGCATGGCAAGGATTACCTCGTTGGCTACGTCGGCACGATGAGCGTTCAAGAGGGCCTTGATATTTTGCTAGACGTTGCATTGAACATCAAGACTCGTGGACGCAGGGATGTGCATTTTACCTGTGTCGGCGGCGGACCAGGGCTGGCTGGACTGCGCTTGATGGTCAAGCACTACGGTCTCGACGACATGGTCAATTTCACTGGCCGCGTACCCGATAAGGAATTGCTGGAGATTCTTTCCACGTCCGATGTTTGCGTCAATCCCGATAAACCATGCGCGATGAATGATATTTCCACGATGATAAAAATCATGGAATATATGGCGCTTGGAAAGCCAATCGTTCAGTTTGATCTCAAAGAGGGTCGCTTCAGCGCTGGCGAAGCCGCTGTGTATTGCGAAAAAGAGGATATGGCCGCGGGCTTTGCAGACAAAATTCTATGGCTCCTCGACAACCCTGAAGAGCGTCACAGGATGGGCGAGTTTGGCCGCAAGCGCGTTGAGCAGCATCTCGCTTGGGAGTATTCGATAGACAATTTGCTTGCAGCTTATCAGCGGGCTTTCGACAAGAAAGCCCGACATGCAATCGGGGATGAGTCTTTGAGTGCGCGCATAAAGTGAGGGTGAGAATGCGGAATTGCGATGTAGCTATAGTCGGTGCGGGCCCATATGGCCTGTCGCTCGCTGCTCACCTCAAGGCGGCGAGAGTTAACTTCCGTATTTTCGGTACCCCCATGGGGTACTGGCGCAACCATATGCCGAGGGGAATGCACCTTAAATCCGAGGGTTTTGCTTCGTCGCTTTACGATCCCGGCTCGTGTTTTACTCTACAGACTTACTGTCGTGAGCAAGGCCTTCCTTATGCACATATGGGCTCGCCAGTTCCGTTAGAAGTGTTTACTTCATACGGCCTTGAGTTCCAACGCCGTTTTGTGCCGATGTTAGAAGACAAGAATGTCAAATCGCTGCGTCGGGCGGAAGGCGAATTCAGAGTTGAGTTAGAGAACAAAGAATCATTCACAGCAGCGCGAGTTGTCGTCGCCGTCGGACTCACTTACTTTCAACATCTTCCTCCCGAGCTAGCACATCTGCCGGAAGAGTTTGTCACTCACAGCTCCAGGCACAGTGCGCTTGAGGCTTTCAAAGGTCGAGAAGTCGCAGTTGTCGGTGGCGGCGCTTCCGCGCTCGATATCGCCGCCTTGCTCCATCAAGCCGGGGCTGCCGTAGAGGTTATAGCGCGTGTGTCCAAACTTCGTTTCCAGGACCCACCGGAGAATGTGAATCCATCGCTGCTGGATCGTCTGCGCAATCCTCCAACTGGTATTGGTCCGGGGTGGAAGCTTTTTCTATGTGCAAATATGCCCCTCCTATTTCGATTGATGCCAGAGCACTTTCGTCTGGAAAAGGTTAGAAAAATTCTCGGGCCCGCCCCGTGTTGGTTTACTAAACAACAAGTGGATGGAAACGTCGCACTCGATCTCGGAACTACGATCCGAGAAGTCTCAATCGAGGGCGGCCGGGTGCGTTTGCAATTGACAGACAATGTGGGCGCGACTAAGACAGTCACTACAGATCACGTGATTGCAGCGACGGGATTTAAGCCTGACCTCGGGCGCCTTTCGTTTCTAACATCCGATATTGTTTCTGCCATACGCTGTGTTGATAAAACTCCGATTCTCTCGTCGAATTTCGAATCTACGTTCCAGAATTTATTCTTCATTGGCGTGACCGCAGCGAACACTTTTGGCCCCTTGTTGCGCTTTGCAGTCGGAGCAAGATTTGCGGCGCCGCGGCTTGCAAAACACTTGAAGCGGACCGCCCCGCGCGATTTGGCGAGGGATGGCTCAGCATCGACGAGCCGCACAACGTCAGAGCGTGAAGTGCGAGAGACGGTAGCGCAGTAATAGCAACACAGGACCGCTTACGATCCAAAGCGACGGAATCGATAGCGGATGATCCGCTAACGAGAAAACTTCGCGGCAGTCAGTACAGGGGAATTGACCATCAAAGTCTTAATAACCGATACGAATCGTTGGGCGCTGTCGGCGCGTGTTGCCATCAGCCTCGCCTCCGCGGGCTGCCAAGTATCGGCGGTCTGCCCAACGCCCGGCCACGCCTTGGCCAAGACGCGTGCCGCGCAGCGCATATTCCGATACAGCGGACTGAGCCCCCTCGAATCGTTGACCAATGCTATCGAAACTATAGACCCTGACATTGTTGTACCCGCATGTGACCGGAGTGTTGGGCATCTTCACGAACTCTATGCGCAGGCTAAATCTCGTGGTGAAGCCGGGAGCAAGATCGCAACGTTGATCGAGCGTTCACTGGGGTCGCCTGCCAGTTATGCAACCGTGTCATCGCGCTACGAACTTCTCTCTGTTGCAAGTCAACAAAAAGTTCGTGTGCCGAATATGAAACGCATCAACACGCTTGAGGATTTTGATTCCTTGAGTGACAGCGAGCCGTTCCCGTGGGTGCTGAAGGCTGACGGTACATGGGGTGGTGGCGGAGTTTGCCTCGTCCACACGCGCGAAGAAGCTGAAGCGTCATTCAAACAACTCAGTCAGATTTCTCGATTCCCACGAGCAATCAAGCGGCTTGTTGTCAATCGAGATTCCTTCTGGATGCGACCTTGGTGGGTTGGCTCAAAGCGCGCGATCATCGCTCAATCCTATGTGAAGGGCCGTCCCGCAAACTGCGCGGTAATGTGTTGGCAGGGAAGCGTGCTCGCGGTCATCGGAGTCGAGGTGATTTGTTCAGAAGGGGCTACTGGGCCTGCCTGCGTGGTTCGGATAGTCGACAATGCTGAGATAAAATTCGCGGCTCAACGGATTGCGTGTGGTTTAAATTTGTCCGGCTTTTTCGGACTCGACTTCATGCTGGATGACACAACCGAAGCCGCCTACCTCATCGAAATGAACCCTCGAGCGACGCCGCCGTGTCATTTGCGATTAGGCAATGGTCTCGATCTGGCGGGCGCGTTGCAAGCTCAACTAGCAGGTGAGCACTTGCCAGCCTCGCCACCTGTCATGCGCGGTGAGATGGTCGCGTATTTTCCACAAGGTTTCAAAACGGATCGGAATCTATTACAAAGCTGTTTTCAAGATGTTCCCCAAGGTGAACCCGAATTGGTAAGTGAACTGCTGCGTCCCTTTCCCGATCGCACCCTATTGTTCCGTTTAGTGCAACGCCTGTCACGTGCCTCTGCCTCGGCTCGCGCATCGGACTTGCAGATGTATCAAAACTTTGAGAGAGCGGAAGTCCGACCGATGGCCTAAAATACGAAGAGTATCGCCATTTTTAGTTTCTCTTGAATTTCATTACTAGTAGGCTGGTGTTTGATTTAAAGCCAAACTTTCAAAGGTAGCCGATCATCCGCGGCAGCATAGTTACTCTGATGTGAAATCCGCTTCTGCTCATAGGACCTATAACGTATGACTGAATTGGTAATCGAAGCAGGTCGCACGGAGCGTCAGTACTGGCGGGATCTTTGGCGCTATCGAGAGCTGTTTTATTTTCTGGCTTGGCGTGACTTGTTGGTGCGCTACAAGCAGACCTTTGTGGGAGTCGGTTGGTCGCTCATTCGTCCACTTCTAACCATTCTTGTTTTGACTTTAGTGTTCGGAAAATTAGGAAAGATGCCTTCCGGAGGAGTGCCTTATCCGCTGCTTGTGCTTTGCGGTATGCTACCGTGGCAATTTTTTTCGACCGCAATGTCAGAAAGCGGCAACAGCCTGGTGTCAAATTCAAACTTGATATCAAAGGTCTATTTTCCCCGCCTCGTGATCACTGTCAGCAGTGTAATCACTAGCTTTGTCGATTTCCTGATATCATGTGCCTTTTTGGTTGTGTTGATGTTCTGGTATCGATACGCGCCTCCTATGGCCGTTTTATTGATCCCGTTCTTCGTGCTACTAGCGTTCGGTGCCTCCCTGGGCATCGGGTTATGGATCGCAGCGCTGATGGTTGAGTATCGAGACTTCAAGTTTATCGTGCCCTTTGTGGTCCAGTTCGGACTCTACATATCTCCCGTCGGGTTTCAAAGCAGCATAGTACCGCAGCGGTTCCGACTGCTTTACGCGCTCAACCCAATGGTAGGAATTATCGATGGATTTCGCTGGTGTCTCTTAGGGCCGCGTAGCCGAGTCTATTGGCCCGGCTTTATGATCGCAATCATTGACGTTGTAGTCTTGGTCGCTTCAGGCCTTTGGTATTTCAGAAAAACCGAGCGAACCTTTGCTGACATAATTTGAACTATCAGGCACAGACTGACTTGACTAACGCAGCAACAGACTTTGCCATCTCTATTGAGAAACTGGGCAAGATGTACACCATTGGCCATCAACGGGCCAAAGGGGATGGGCTGCGTCACACTTTTGAGAGTGCATTACGCTCTCCGATTGGCTGGCTCAGGGCGCGTCGCGAGAAGAGACTTAGAGAGGTAGACTTCTGGGCTCTCCGCGACGTATCGCTTGAAATCAAAAAGGGGGAAGTGGTCGGCATCATCGGCAGGAACGGGGCAGGTAAGAGCACGCTGCTTAAAATTCTTAGCAGAATCACAACACCAACCGAAGGACGCATTCAAATAAACGGACGCGTTGCCAGTCTTCTCGAGGTCGGCACAGGATTTCATCAGGAACTTACTGGCAGAGAAAACATATTCCTTAACGGCGCAATTATGGGTATGACTCGCGCTGAGATTGTTCATAAGTTTGATGAGATTGTTGAGTTCTCTGAGATTGAAGAATTCATTGACACACCAGTTAAGCGCTACTCATCAGGAATGTATGTGCGCCTTGCGTTTGCGGTCGCCGCTCACCTTGAGCCCGAGATCCTTATCGTCGACGAAGTGCTGGCGGTTGGCGATTCCGCATTTCAAAAAAAATGTTTAGGCAAGATGGGAGACTTCGCACAAAGCGGCAAGACTGTTTTGTTTGTAAGTCATAATATGGAAGCAATCCGGACTCTGTGTCAGAGAACGGTCTGGATGAAGAACGGTCATGTTCACAAAGACGGCAACGCTCACGATATCATCGAAGACTACTTTAATACTGTCTCGAATGACGCGACCTTCTCCTTCGCCAGTTCGACTTATGGGCTCACGATAGAGAAAGTTGTATTGAAGAATGGCCTTGGCGAGGAATGCGGCCAGTTTTATCCAGGCCAGGAGCTCGTCGTAGAGATATCGTACGATGCTCGAAAGCGTGTTGTCAGGCCCGTCATCGCTCTTGGCGTAGTCGGCATGAATGGCACCTGCTTTACTTCCAATATGTTGCTCGATGGATTTGGTCCCGCATTCATCGAAGGCGTTGGCAAAATAGCCTGTAGCTTCAAATCCATCCCGCTGCTCCCGCAAAACTACACAGTCAAGATGAGCATCCGGTCAGAGAACGTTGAAGACTTCGTAATTAACTTCCAGGAAGTAGCTTGTTTCAGTGTTGCTGGAGACCTCGCAGAGTATGGATACAAAGGTGAATATCTTGCGTGGGCGCCTAGATCCACCTCCGTGGTCGTGCCGTATGAATGGCTACTACCGGACGGTACCAAGGCGGCAGTCTCTTTAGATCTGCCGGTCCACGAGCGTGAGACTGTGCTTCTTCCATGAGTGACTCTGGATCGCACGCATGAAGGTGTTTTTTGTTGGTGACAATTCAGCCAATTTGAATTGGGGGCGCGGCGCAAGTATAGCGCTGCGAGAAACGCTTTCAGAAGCTTTCGAAATCGCGGGCTGTGTTCCAGGCGATTGGCTTGACTTATCGACTGCCGAAGCTGGTATCGTCGGCACCATCCTGCCGGCAAAGTTCTACAAGCTTTTTCGCTACATCTGGCGCAGGCGCAGAAGAAAACCCTTCGGCTGGTATATCCGCCTTGAACGAATGTTTGGTGCGAAAGATTTCATCGCCGAGGATCCTGTTGTCAGCGTTGATAATCTGATCGCTCACAAAAAACGGCACCCGGCCCTTGCCAGAATCTATGGTTCAGCGGCGGCGGCAGAAGCAATCGTGGTCGACGGAGATGGCGACATCATTTTCTCGACGCCACCGCGCCGTCAAACGCTGTTTTTGCTTGCGATGCTCGAGTTAGGCCTTCGCTTGCAGAAGCCGACATTCCTTGTCAACTCGATGATTTCAGATTGTCCATCGAGCGGCAGAAATAGCAGAACTTTAGGTTTTGCAAAGCGTCAGATAGAGCACTGCAACGGCGTGGCTTTGCGCGATCCCGCGTCTCTGGATTACGTCCGCAAGGAAATGCCCACCGCCATTTCCACTTTCATTCCGGATTCTCTCTTTACGTGGCAACAATGTTACGCAACCCAAAGCCTGCGCTCGCCGAAGCATAGCCAGTCCCTGGTTCCGAGTGCAGAGAGCAATGAGTATTTTAACAAATTCGATTTTTCGCAGCCATATATCTGTATAGGCGGGGGGGCGTTGGCCGGTACCGATCCCGACAGGGCAGTGGAGTGTTACAAGAGGCTCGTTGATGCGGTAAGCCAGCTTGGGTACCGGGTTTACCTCACTGAGAACGACGTCCCTGATTCATTTCTCCGGCGAGTTGCCAGCGAAAAACATGTCGGAATCATTTTGGTGAATACTCCGATCGCGATGTGTGCTGCTGTTCTTGGGCGTGCCCGCCTCTTCATCTCCGGACGGTACCATCCGTCAATTTTTGCGTCGCTAGGCGGAACGCCTTGCATCTTTTTGGGATCTCACGCTCACAAGATGTCGAGCTTATCGAGCGTACTTGAATATGACACGCACATTGAGTTCGATGCTTTCCCGGATCATTGTGATATCACAGAAATTATCATGACGGCGCGGAAGTATCTCGATCAAGGCGAGACTTTGCGTACACGCATCCTGCAAACGGCTAAACGGCGCAGCGATGAAGCTCTAACCCTGTCCACCTTTTTGCAGAGTCACATAGTCACTTAATATCTAAGATCGCTTCGCGACATCGAAGGATACAGACAATAATATGAATTCAATAGTGGTGATTGGAGGCGGCGGGCACGCGAAGGTAGTGATAAGCATTCTTCGCAAGATGAAGAAGTACCGCATTCTCGGTTACACTGACATTAAAGATAACGGTACGTTGCTCGGTATTTCATATCTCGGATCAGATGTGGAATTACTTTCATTTCCTGCTGAGCCAGGCACAATACAGGCAGTCCTGGCTGTTGGACAGATCGGATTGGGAAATTTGCGGCAGCAACTCTGGCAGGCATTACAGCCACTTAGATTATCCTTCCCACTTATTGCTTCGCCGCACTCCATCGTCAACGAAGAAGTGTCTGGTGGAGAGGCCGCGACCATAATGGATGGTGCGGTCGTGAACACGGGTGCAGTTCTCGGTCGCGGCGCTATCGTGAACACGAACAGCACCGTTGAGCACGATGTTGTACTAGAAGATTGGGTCCACATCGGGCCGGGAGCTACGATCTGCGGCGGCGTTACAGTTGGTCAATTTTCGATGATCGGTGCAGGCGTCACGGTCATTCAAGGAATAAAAATCGAGGCCTCGTGCGTTGTTGGTGCAGGAGCAACGGTCGTCGCTGATCTGACAGAGCCTGGTTTGTATGTAGGTAGCCCAGCGCATCGAATTAAATAGATTATCTAATCAAATACTCATCTTCGAACGAGGCTTCTTGACGTGTCCAGGTGGTATCTAACATCGAGCAAAGCTGCCGCCGTCGAAGCTAGTTCTGCCAATGAGCGAGCTAACCTGCGCGTGTCGGGAGAGGTTGCATACGACGGTTGCTACGGGCGAACCTATTTCAAGCGCGCCATCGCCACGTCTAATTTTGTGGATCTGGGAGAAGACGGCTTTATCTGTTCTGCCGGCACGCTCATCTATGACGGCCAAATTGGCGCTGAGGCACTGCGGCATTGCTACAACGCATTTATCGAGGGCGGCGCTCATGCCATCCAGGCCCATGCACTAGGTCATTACGCGGTTGCCGTAAGACATTTAAATGCGTTAACCATCTTTACCGACCCTCTTGGAGCGTTCAATCTCTACTACTTCAATATCGGTTCATTTTGGTTTGCCTCGAATTCGTTGAGTACGTGCGCGCTCGCTTTGCCTCAGCGGAAAATCGATGCCAACAAGCTACTCGTGACGGCGCTGCAAAATAGCATGCCGGGCGACGAGACTTTTTATTCAGGCATCAATAAACTGTTCGGCACACAACTCGTTCAGATCGATACTGGCAACAGAACGTTTACTGTCGAACGCATACCTGAGTCTGCCGATGCTAGGTCGTGGCACGTAGGAACCGTGCAAGAGGCAGTCGATAAATACAGTGAGGAAGTACGCTTCGTCTTTCGGCAACTGACGGCCGTCGGACCGATCGGTTTGTTCGGAACAGGCGGAATGGATTCCAGAACTATTCTTGCGGCCCTACTCGACCAGCAGAATACGCCCCAGGTTATGTATGGAGTGGGCAATAACAGTCTCACTGATTTCGATTTCAGCGATCTCGATCTTGCCAAGCGCGTGGCAGAACGTCATGGGCTTGTCTTCCAGCAACTGGATTGGTCAGGCGATCAGCCTTACCATGAAGAGAAGCTCATACAATTATTCCAGAGGTATGGTTTCCAATATGAAATATATGGCTCTCCTCAATCATTTCTCAAAGCGTTAGATGGTGGCATTTCACCGTATCCCGCGCTTCTTCTGGGTGGATATAGCCCAGGGTTTACAAGCGCCAAACCATGGGATTCAGATCAAACCCGCTTCACGCTTGACGATCTTATCAACGACGGTTTGCATCCTCAAGCACGAGCCGATAGGGATCGATGTGTGATTGGGAAGTCGTCGTATCGTTCGACTTTTGCGGCGGGTGTCAAGTCCAGTCTAGAATGGGCCGGCATCGATTACCCTGACACGCACGCTTCGCTTGAGATGTTTGTCAAGGCCAAGCTCTTCTTGCTCATTCGTGCCGAGTCCCGGCTCTTGAATCTTGTCAACGAATTCGGCAACTATATTGCCCCGTTTCTGACGAAGAAGCTCTATGATCCGCTGGTGGATATTCCTCTTAAATTTCGTTCGAAAGACGAGTTTCAACTGCGGCTTATCGATGCCTTGCAGCCCGATCTGCTGGACTTTCCTTTTTGCTCAAGCTACGGTTTGACGCGAGCAAACCGAAAGACTTTCCAACTCATTCGCGACCAAGTCATCCCAAAGAAATCATTTGCGAAGCGTGTTGTTGGCTTGATATCGAACCCAGTATTGAGAGCATCGGCAAAAATGGTAATTTCTCCCTTCA
Source organism: Acidobacteriaceae bacterium (assembly GCA_025350325.1). Classification (GTDB taxonomy): domain Bacteria; phylum Acidobacteriota; class Terriglobia; order Terriglobales; family Acidobacteriaceae; genus Telmatobacter. Next base: position 8,573 of record JANXYB010000155.1, on the reverse strand, counting down.
AACCGAAGCAAGATCATCCTGCGATGCAATTAAGACCGCGTGATCCGGCAATCATCGCCGCGTATGGGCACGATGTGATGAACGACCCGCTCGGACGCGAATGGCTGACTTCTACGGCATCATTAACTCCAAAAGAACTTACCCGAATTCGCCACTATCTGAATGGCATTAACACACTGGGGTATTCTGATCGGTAGAAACACCTGTGATCACTCGCTGATAACAAGTTGCAACGCACGTCACAAACGACACTAAGCACACTGGAACATTTATGCCGCACATTTACGTGATTGCCGAGGCTGGAGTAAATCACAATGGTTCTGTGGATCTAGCGCTCCAGTTGGTCGATGCAGCCAAGGCCAGTGGCGCCGATGCAGTGAAGTTTCAAAGCTTCAGGGCCGATCTACTCGCCACTCGGTCGGCACACAAGGCGGCCTACCAGGAACGTACGACCGCACAATCTGAATCGCAGTTCGAGATGCTGCGCAGGCTCCAGTTAGATGCTGCCGCTCATCTGACTATCCTTGAGCATTGCAAGAAGATTGGTATTCAATTTCTATCCAGTCCTTTCGATGAGCAGAGCGCCGACATGCTTGAAGAGTTGAATGTGCCTCTCTACAAAATCCCTTCCGGTGAGATTACCAACCTCCCATTGCTTCGGCACATAGCAGCCAAGCGCAAGCCACTTATCTTATCTACCGGTATGTGTACGCTCGGTGAAGTGGAGGAAGCAGTGCATGTTTTGCAGGATGCCGGCTGCGTGGAACTGACGCTATTGCATTGCGTAACTGAATATCCTGCGCCCTATGCTGAGGTAAATCTCCGGGCTATGCATACCCTCAAGTTAGCGTTTGGCTTGCCTGTAGGTTACTCCGACCACACGCCGGGAATAGAGATCGCGATTGCCGCGGCGGCGTTGGGCGCTGAAGTCATAGAAAAGCACTTCACCTTAGACCGTTCGCTCGCCGGGCCAGACCATGCGGCGTCTTTAGAGCCTCTTGAATTGCAGCAAATGGTCACGGCGATCCGTCATGTTGAGGCAGCTTTAGGAAGTGGCATAAAGGCCCCGGCGCCATGCGAATTGCCGAACATTTCTGTTGCTCGTAAAAGCCTGGTTGCTTCTTGCGCGCTGCCTTCCGGACATCGCCTCGAGGCTGGCGATCTTGCTATCAAGCGTCCCGGGGATGGCCTTGCACCTAAATTCCTGCCTGTGCTGATTGGCCGTACTCTTCGCGTCGCGATCGAGAGAGACGATAAGCTCAACTGGGAACATCTCGCGTGAAGAGACGTAAGATTTGTGTAGTGACAACCAGCCGGTCCGACTATGGCTTGCTGCGTGGGATATTGCGCGCGATCCAGACTGATCGCGCACTCCAGTTGCAGGTGATTGCATCAGGAATGCATCTCGCCCCCAAATTCGGCGAGACTTGGCGAGACATTTTAGCTGACGGTTTCAAGATCGACTGTAAGGTCGCGGTTCGTATGACCGGCGACACTAGCCTGACCAATCTTAAATCTATCTCTATCGGTATGGATGGCTTTGCAAATGCCTTCACCGCGTTGAAGCCGGATATCGCAGTGCTACTTGGGGATCGGTTTGAGTTATTGGCCCCTGCCATCGCTGCCTTGATGCTACAAATTCCGATCGCTCACATTCATGGTGGAGAACTAACTGAAGGCGCAATAGACGACTCGGTTCGTCACGCGGTTACGAAAATGGCATCGCTGCATTTTCCTGCGACTGAGTCCTACCGGCGGCGCATCATTCAAATGGGCGAGCCACCTAAACACGTTTTCAACTTCGGCGCTCCGGGGCTCGATCAGATTCATGGTTCCACCCTGTTTACGAGAGCGCAGCTTGAAAAAGAATTGGGCTTTAATCTTCAGCGTTCGGTCGCTCTCGTCACCTACCATCCTGTGACGCGAGGCAAAGGCGGCGCGCTTAACCAAGTTCGTTGCCTCGTAGACGCCCTTAAGGCCAGCGGCCTCACTGCGGTCCTTACCATGGCTAACGCTGACGCCGAGGGGGCTCTAATCAATAAATATTTGCAGACGGTATGTGTGCTAGACCCCGCGCGTTTCAAGTGGTTCCCGCATCTCGGCCATCTTCGTTACCTGAGTTGCATGCGCCATCTCACGTTGATGGTGGGGAACTCGTCGAGTGGCTTGACTGAGGCTCCATCGTTTCGGCTGCCAGTGGTCAATATCGGAGACCGGCAGAGTGGCCGCATACGAGCCGAAAATGTCATCGACGTTCCATGCACCGAAACCGCAATTGTAAAGGGCATTAAGCGGGCAGTGTCCTCGCGCTTTTTAAATTCACTTCGCGGCATGCGCAACCCCTATGATCGATTCCATGACGGGCACACCAGCGAGCGAATCAAGAATGTGTTGAGAGACATCAGTATTCCGGGCGACTTGCTCGAAAAGCGATTTTACGATTTGAAATAGCAGAAAGAGCAGATACGATGATTTCAATCAGCCATCAGGTGTTGCCTGGAAGAGACGAGATGATGCTCATCAACGAAAGTGTCAAGCCGTTTCTCGTGCCCCAAACACACACGATCCGACAAGCGATGGAGCAACTCGAGACATCGGAAGAGAAGATCGTGTTCGTGGTCGATGTCGAGTCACGCCTGATTGGCTCTCTCACCGATGGCGATATTCGACGTTGGATTCTGTCAGACGGGGACCTCAAAGCACAGGTGCTTTTAGTATGTAATTGCGAACCCTTTGTGGCTCAGGAGGGTTTCGATACAGAGAAAGTGCGCGGTGAGATGCTCAACGGAAATTTCGGTTGCGTCCCCGTAGTCAATTCATCGCGCGAAATTATTCGGCTCCTGTTTTGGAAGGAGATGTTTCAGAACGAGCTCCAAATCAAGCCGAAACGTAGTCTCAATCTGCCGGTGGTCATCATGGCCGGGGGGCAGGGCACTCGGCTTGCGCCTTTCACTAATGTCCTGCCGAAGCCACTGATTCCGGTCGGCGATCGCACCGTAATTGAGATCATCATCGATCAGTTCCTTGCCTATGGACTCAATAAGTTCCATTTATCGGTTAACTACAAATCGAAAATTCTCAAGTCCTTCTTCGAGGAACTAGCGCCGCCATATTCGGTGGTGTTCCTCGAAGAAAAGGAGCCGCGCGGCACGGCAGGCGCTCTCAGGAGCATGTATGCACCCGGGCCGGACCACTTGATCGTCACCAATTGTGACATAGTGATTCAGGCTGATCTAACGGAATTGGTTTCCTTCCATGCAGACAACAATTACGATCTCACCTTAGTCGCTTCGCTGAAGGAGTACCGCATTCCTTACGGAGTTTGCGAGCTCGAAAAGGGCGGTAGCCTGGCCCGCATTTCAGAAAAGCCCCAATACAGCTTTCTCATTAACACAGGAATGTACGTTGTCCGTCGCGATCGTCTCGACCTCATTCCAGAGGGTAAACGCTGCGATATGACGGATCTCATCGAGACCATCAAAAATACAGGTGGGCGCATCGGCGTCTTTCCCATCGGCGAAAATGCTTGGGTTGACACCGGCGAATGGACCGAATACCGCAAAGCGCTCGATAGCCTGACTCGGCTTGGCGGACGTAACGTGGATGCTTAGCGCTACTCCGCAGAGACAGACATCGTGAAGCACTCCGTTCGTCAACAACCCGCACGAGGGTTCCAATGCTAGATGGAAAACGGGTCATTGCAATCATTCCCGCGCGCGGCGGAAGCAAATCAGTTCCGGGAAAAAATATCCGGCCACTGGATGGCAAGCCACTGCTCGCATGGTCAATCGAGGTCGGGCGGCAGGTCACCGAGATTGATCGGATTATAGTTTCGACCGATGACGAGCGGATCTCGTCCGTCGCACGGGCTGAGGGCGCAGAAGTCTACAAGCGTCCACAGTACCTCGCGACAGACCAATCACTGGTGATCGACGCTCTCAAAGATCTCTTGCTAACCCTTCGCTCGGAAGGCGAAACTCCGGAGTGGGTTGTGCTGCTTGAGCCGACCTGCCCGCTTCGCACGGCGGATGATGTGCGAGCTTGCCTAAAGCTTGTTGCCGATGGCGACTATGACTCGGTCGCGACGTTCAAAGATGCTGAACTCAATCCGCACCGTGCATGGCGACTCGTCGATGGGGTTCCGGAAGTCTTTATTCCTGGCGCGATTCCATGGCTTCCGCGGCAAAACTTGCCCAAAGCTTTTCAATTGAATGGCGCTGTGTACGTATTTCGTGCCAGTCTACTTGCTGAGCAGGCGATGTCGCTTTTGGTTGGAAAACTGGGCGCTGTATTGATGCCCCGCGAGCGTTCGCAAGACATCGATGACAGTATCGACTTCACCATTGTTGAAGCATTACTAAAGGAACTTACTTCATGAGCAAGTCTTTGCAGCAACTTCTTTCTTTGAAAGGGAAGACAGCCATTGTCACGGGGGGCGCCGGCTATTTGGGAACCGCCATCAGCGAAACGCTTGCGGAATTGGGATCGAACCTCGTTCTCGCTAGTCGCGACCTCGCAAAGTGTCAGAAAAAATGTGATGACATCATGCGCCTGAATGGAGGCTCGATCCGCGCGGTAGCCATAGAACTTGACGTGTTGGAGAAAGGCTCTGCCACCGCCTTCTTCGATCAGGTGCATGAACACTTCGATGCGATCGATATTCTTGTCAACAACGCGTGGTCGGGAAACAAGAATTCGTGGGAATCGATCAGCGATGAAGATTGGGACTACGACATCAATATGAGTTTGAATTCAGTGTTCCGCTTCACCAAGGCTGCCTTCCCGGACCTCAAGGCTAGCAAAGGAGTCATCCTTAACATCGCTTCGATGTATGGGCACATCGGTCCCGACTATCGGATTTACGACGGCAAGGAGTTTGCCAATCCGCCAAGTTATGGTGCGGCTAAGGCGGGAGTTATCCAATTTACTAAGTATCTTGCCAGCTTTCTTTCGCCGCACCAGATTCGCGTGAATGCCCTCAGTCCCGGCGCGTTTCCGCATCCGCCGACTCAGTTGCACACGGCCTTTATGGAAAAGCTAAGCTCTAAGAATCCGATGAACCGGATTGGTCAGCCTGATGAATTGAAGGGCGCTGTCGCTTTGCTTTGCTCTGACGCCGGTAGTTACATCACCGGTCAGAATATTTGCGTGGATGGCGGCTGGGCGATATGGTAAAGTCCATCGGAATCATTGGACTGAGTGAAGGCAACGGGCACCCGTTTTCATACAGCTCGATCATCAACGGCTACTCTCCCGAGGGACTTGCCGCTTCGGGCTGGCAGGGTATCTATGAGTATGTACGACGGAGGCACCCCTCAGAATTCGGTCTCCATGGTTGGTCGGTCACTCATGCATGGACCCAGGATCCTGAATCGACTGAGAAGTTACGCGCAGCCAGTCGCATTCCAAACGGCGTATCGGAATACAAAGAGTTTCTGGGCAAGGTGGATGCTGTAATCATCGCTCGCGATGATTACGAAGCTCACTTCACCATGGCCATGCCTTTTCTTAAGGCTGGCCTGCCCGTGTTCATTGACAAGCCACTAAGTCTCGATCTCGACGAATTGCGTGCGTTCAAGCCATATCTTGAGAACGGCCAGTTGATGTCCTGCTCCGGCATGCGCTACGCGCGTGAACTGGATGAACCGCGCGCAGACCTTGCCGCGTATGGCCAGCTTAAGTTGATCCGCGGTGCAATTGTGCTGTCGTGGGAAAAATATGGTATTCATTTGCTCGAAGCGGCATTAGCCATCACGCCTGCGCATCCTGTGTCTGTGCGGATGTCTCCCGCTGAGCATGCGTCGGCCGCGGTGCTTCTCGACGACGGTGTCTTGCTGCAGGTCGATGCCATGGGAGAGTGCGCGCGCACGTTTCACCTGGAAATATTTGGCACGCAGCGAACAGGAGCCTTCGACATCTTCGACAATTTCTCTATGTTTCGTCGCATGCTTTGGGAGTTTGTTCAAATGATTGGGACGAAGAAGCCACCCATACCGCCTGAACGTACTCTCGAAATTATGCGTGTATTGATCGCAGGCCGCATCGCCCGTAAAGAAAATCGTGAGGTCTTTCTTAGTGAACTCGCATTATAAGAACCTTTTCGACTTATCCGGAAAAACTGCCATAGTTACAGGTGCCGTCGGAATTCTTGGTCAGCGGTTTTGCCGCGGGCTCGCAGAATTTGGAGCACAAGTTGCCGTAGTCGATTTGGACCTGGATCGCTGCAATACTTTCGCCGCAGAATTAGAGAGAGAGTATGCCACGTCAGCTCTGGGCGTAGTATGCGATGTTTCCGATCCCATATCGGTTTCAGCTATGGTCGCCCAGGTCGTCAAGCGCTTCGGCACCGTCAATGTCCTGCATAATAATGCGGCTTCGAAATCAACAGACATCGATGCATTCTTCGCCAGCACCGAAGAATATTCGCTATCTGAATGGCGCAAGATCATGGCAGTCAATGTTGACGGCATGTTTCTCGTGGCTCAGGCAGTAGGCAATCAAATGAAGAAGCAGGCAACCGGCGGCAGCATTATTCAGACCTCCTCAATCTACGGACTGGTTTCATCGGATAAACGCATCTACGAGGGTTCCTTTTATCTCGGTCGCCAGATCAGTAATCCTGCGGTTTACTCGACATCCAAAGCGGCAGTCGTCGGATTGACGCGCTATCTTGCCGCTAACTGGGGCGACAGTGGAATACGAGTGAATGCCCTTGTCCCAGCCGGGGTTGAGAGCGGACAAAATGATACATTCAAGGCGCGCTATTCGGCGCGAGTTCCGTTAGCGCGCATGGCGCAGGCAGATGAAATGGTCGGTGCCTTGATATATCTTGCCTCAGACGCCTCGAGTTACGTGACCGGCCATTGTCTGGTAGTTGATGGCGGGCTCAGCGCATGGTGACACAATGCTAGTCAGAATAAATCAGACTGAGTTACATCACTAACATCGACCGCATCGATTGACCCGCTGTCCACCATATGAATCGAAATGTGACAATCGTGATGTATCACTACGTGCGCGATCTACAGCGCAGCCGCTTCCCTGCTATCAAGGGGCTTTCCATGGAGCGCTTCCGTAGGCAACTTGACCACATTCAGTCTTCCTACACGTCAATTACCGTCAATGATATCTTGCTCGCTCTATCGTCACCCGAAGTGCCGCTCCCGCCTAACTCGATTCTACTGACATTCGATGATGGCTATAGTGATCACTTTACAAATGTCTTTCCGCTACTCGATTCATGCGGAATACAAGGCTGCTTTTTTCCGTCCGCGCAGGCAGTGCTTGAACACAGAGTTTTAGATGCCAACAAGATACAATTTGTTCTTGCAGCCATACCCGACGTAGCAAAATTACTGGAAGAGGTATTCGCTTGGTTACCCGAGTACAGGACGAAGCACGCTCTCGAGACCAGAGAAGTCTACCTCAACTCATTCATTGAGAAGCACCGCTACGATCCACCCGCAGTGATCCTGCTCAAGCGCCTGCTGCAGCGCGAATTACCCGAGCCGGTTCGCAAGGAAATCGTACGCCGACTGTTTGCCAAATACATCACCGCCGACGAGGCGGCCTTCGCCTGCGAATTGTATATGTCTGTGGATCAGATCGACTGTATGCGACGCCATGGAATGCACATCGGCAGCCACGGTTATTCTCATGTCTGGTTAAATCATGTTCCCGCTGCGACGCAAGCCATCGAGGTCGATCGTTCGCTCGAATTCCTAAGTGCTTTTGGAATTCAGAAGAATGATTGGACCATGTGCTATCCGTATGGCGGATTTGATAGCTCGCTTCTTCATCTTCTTGAGGACCGTAAGTGCCGCGTAGGATTCACCGTAGAAGCGCGCATTGCCAATCTTGACAAAGATTCGCGATTGACTCTCCCGCGTTTAGACACGAATGACTTACCAAGCTAACTCCTTCCTATGAAAAGCATGATGCAGATGTTGCGAGATCTCACCCCACTCGACCGTGCGGTCTGCTCGCTCGGCTATGACACGGCGGTCGACTATTTGTGCGGCGAACTTCCATTTCACGTCATCTCCGTGCCCAGCACTCACCAGCACAATGGATGGGTCATTCCTCCGTCATGGGATGTTGTAGAGGCAAAGATCAGCAAAGACGGGCGTACCGTTTACGATGGCAAGGCTCATCCGCTCGGCGTTATCGCATTGTCGAGTAGCTTTGCCGGGATCGTCCCTTTATACGAACTGCGCCATCACCTCCATTTTGATCACCGCGATGATGACTCGATACCCTTTCATTATCGGCAGCAATTTAGAAGCTGGGCCCGCGACTGGGGATTCTGCTTGCCCAAGCGGGTATTCGACCAGCTCACCCCGGGTAACTATGACGTCGTTATCCGCACTGTAGAATCGCCGGGCTCGGTGAAAATCCTTGAATACAAACATCAGGGCACGCTTGACTTCACCATTGCGCTTGGCGGTAATCTCGATCATGCGGGCGTTGCGAATGATGGATTGTCAGGCTGTGTAGTAGGCCTCGAAGTCATGCGCCGTCTCGAGGGCCGTCAAACCAAGTTCACTTATTCGCTGGTACTCTCGCCCGGCATC
>JANXYB010000102.1 GCA_025350325.1 Acidobacteriaceae bacterium | reverse complement strand
ATCAAAAACCCCACTGGATTTGGATCTTCCACCGAGGGGTTTCTTGTCGATCTCCGCGCACAGTAAAGTAATTCCGTTGTTAAAGTATAAAAAATGCTGGGGAGAACTTTTGATCGTCTCAACGATCGAATCGTTAACGTCCGTGCTTCCCTTGAACCCTCGAATGTTCTTATGGTAGAGGCGATCTCCGAAAACTCCCCATGTAGCGAGATCAGTGATGTGGACATGTCCGTAATATGCGATATAGGGAGCATCAACCTTACCGAATTCATGGAGCATCACAGTCATATCCACAGATGCTCCCAGTGCTCCAGCCTCGACAACCTCGTGCAGTTCTTTTTGCTTCATCACTTGAAGGCTGACTAATTGGCCGTCGTCGTTAAGCTCATCCAGCAAATGATTAATCGGCGTCGCTACTTCGACGGCAAGCGGTTGCTTGCCGGTGTACGCAACCATCAGCACAAAAGTAGCCTGAGAGTCGGCTAGCGCGTCTTGAATATCAGCAGCTTTAGCTTGCATCTTCGGCCCCGATTGGGAACTATTATCTTCAAGAAAATGATTGATTCCTAGAATGAATTTGAGGATAGACGCGAGATCAACAGAGCCATTTCCGTCCTTGATCCACTTAGATTGCACCAAATAAGCGATATGCTCAGTTCTATCGAAGTAGAATCCATCAATTCCATCATCATGAAACTCATCAACGACAGACTGAGCGGCAGTAATGTCATCTGTTTTAGCGACGGCGGCGATGGCAAAGGCAGCGAGAGCGCGACTGAGAAACTGAGACTCACGATCTGCGGGATCGGTCGCGGTAACATCTGCCATATCAATCAAAGCTCCGAACCTGGACTGACAGTTCTTCTGGATGTGCTGAACCTGAATGATACTCATGGGGTTTGATCTCGCTCGCTTAAGGGTGGCCTCAATCATAGCGCACCCCTGAGACCTGATGAGCCTGCGATATTATTGCCCTTCTATCTATAATCCATCAAACGCGGTCTCACTGAGAAATCACCATCCGCGAGGAACTGGTCAGATTTAGGGTCGTGTTGGTTACAAACGGGATATTTAGAGGATAGGCGTACGTCACGGCCACCTGGACGGCGTTCTGGGGAAGATTGCAGGCGGGGGGAGTTGTCGTACAAAGCGTATATGTAGAACCGCTTATGGTGTACCAGGTCGTAGTGGCGGTCAGGTTCGCCGGAATGATGTTTGGGAACGAAAGACTCCGCAAATACGTCTGGATGTTAGCCCCAGTCGCATTACAGTTGGAAAGGGCTGGTGTATTGCCACAGGAGGCTGATCCTCGGACGATGGCATAGCGAGTTCCCTGGCGGGCGATGTCCGAAACGAAGTGATAGGTGTACAGGGCAAGAGACATCTCGAAGATGCCGAACAACATGGCCATAAGAATTACCGAAGACAATCCCATTTCAACCAGGGTCGCACCTTCCTCACTCAGTGCTCGCTGCCAACTTGGCCTAAGTTCCCTACCCTTTCCATTCTTCCGCAACACGCACACACGGCGAAGACAGCCAACCCACCTGCTGGCTTGACTCATACCACCTTCGCTTTGAGGCTGCCGGCTCACTGGGGCAAGACCTTCTGCGTCGCCCTTCCGCTTAAGGTATAAGTGGATGCGAAGCCGGGAATATGGATCGTCGGGTTGTAAGTCACCTGGGTCGTCACCGTCAAGACTTCTTCAATGTGATCGCCTGCGGTGGAACAGTCCGTACTCAGGCACTTCCCGCCCGTCCCTGTGCAGGCCGCCCCACTGGAACAAATGCCGGTCGTTGATGATGCTGCGGTGACTCCGATCAGATTCGACGCATCATTTGAAACTGCTGCCTGGATTCCGGCGGTATTCGAAGCATTCGAGCTGCTCAACCCGCCATACTGCGCACCTGCTTTCGCAGCGTTTGTGACCTCGATCGAGGCATAATCCAGCCGGGCGAATTCAGCCGCGCCCAAAAGGAGAATAATCAGGACGGGCATGGTGAGCGCAAGCTCCACAAGGCCACTCCCTCTCTCACTTCCTCGACGCTTATCCGCCGTATTCTCAAACCTTTTTCGCATCATGCTATTCGCCTTTCACTCAACAAGCGTGACAATTCGAAGGGGAGTAATCGTCGGATTCGCCAAACTGTAACTATTGATGGTGAGCGTTGCGGTCTTGTCGAAAAGAGTGTTGACGATCAAATCTGTGACTAACGTAATGCCGCCGCTCTTGTCTCCGCCGCTGTCTTGCAGGAACAACTCAGCAGCCGGCGCATAGATAATCCCAGTCAGAGTGCCGGTGGCATCGCCTTTTTGGATCTTGATCTCACTGCTATTGGACAGAGGTTCCATGAGGGCAATTCCGGCGGGAATAGCTGCAGCAGCTGGGGAAGTGAGTGGTGCGACGGAAGGAGCGGTAATGTTCAGCACCGTTCCCGTATTAATGTTGAAGGCGCCCCCTTGAACATCAATCGTCGAGCCGCCGGATCCCGACCCCACAGTCCCTCCTACTGTGACGCCGTTCTCAAAAACAACGACAATTGGTTTTGTCCCCGAACCTAGAACCACATTGGTCATCGTGACTGCGTTGCTATAGCAGATAATGCCGCCGACCGGCGTCGATATCGTTCCAGTCAACGATGTTGCCGCGCTAGTGTTACCGCTCGCGCCTGTAGTACAACCGGAGTTTGCAGTCGTCGGACCAGCAATATTGAGGGGATCGCTCACCGGGAACGCGCCCGTCACCGGAGCCGGACTTGCGTCTCCGACCTGGCCGCCGTCTCCTCCTACCACGGAGATCGACCCGGCCGTCAAAGTGCCGCCTGCTCCCGTGAAATCAAGCGCATCGGCGTTATTTGAGTCGACGACGACGCCGCATTTAGGCGTTGATACGTCAAATGATCCCTGCAGTTCCATTGCCTGAGCTGCTGTAGGGTTCAACACGTAAACGCAAGCATTGCTCGTCCCCGGTGCGCCAGCCACTGCCCTCGCGGATACATTCACCGTACTGAAGTTCGTTCCGCCAAGCAGTTGGCTGAATGTGCTCATGAAAATTGTAGGGTTCGGTTGCGTAACTACGACTTCAACAAAGCCACCCGACCCCGTGTTGGGTCCGTGCGTTGGCGGCGTGCTGACTGCCACTACCGTCCCGTTGCTGCCCTGGGTCACGCCGTTGGTGGCCGAGGCTTGCTGGGCTGCTGTGGTGGCTTTGGTCGATGAGTTGTTATATAGGTAGTCCAGCGCACCTGCAATCGCGGCTGCATCTGCCGCAGTCTGCAAGTTGCGCTGCGCACGAAAGAGAAGGCCGACGTCAACGGCCAGTCCCATGAACCCCATCAGCACGGTCATGCATAGCACTGTGATCACCAGCACCTGACCGCTCTCATCGTTTCGGATTCTCAAAGTCGCCTCCAACGCACCAAAAGACAGCTCCACCGGACTCCTGCGGACTATTTTCAGTTGCTTCTATCGCTTCACAGCAGATCTAATCTCTAGCCGGTTGTTAGGTGCGGCGACCGATGCGCGCCGCACTGAGGGGATCCCGGGGAATAACGGCAAAGAGAATCTTTTTCTACTGCCCAAGCACACCCAGTTGTGAGCCTGAACACATTCTCGTGGGACTTTCATTATTAAGTTTGGAGAAATCGAAATGCAACAGAAATATAAATATTGCGCCCTATTTGCGGTAACCAACTATTCCGCAAAGGGCACCAATTGTGCAGGTTACCGGCTTGACTTGCACACTGCGCCGTTCATCCATTAAGAGATTCGTCCTCAGGGCTCCGTCAAGCTATGACCCGGTCGAGGCACGTTCAACTGACTAAACGCCCTTGGGCCCCTCGGTTTGTGTCGCGGCCAACGCCTTAGTTTCTACTACCGGCTCTGCCTGGTTTGGCCGCCAGCGCAAAATTGGCTTGCGTGCCGCCTGCACCTCGTCCAGCCTCGAAACACGCGTCGAGTGCGGAGCGGTCTTCACCAGCTCCGGTGTCTCCTCGACCTCCTTAGCAATCGCTCGCATCGCTGCGATAAACAGATCCAGTTCTTCAAGCGATTCGCTTTCCGTCGGCTCGATCATCAGCGCACCGTGCACGATCAGCGGAAAGCTCACCGTATACGGATGGAAACCGTAATCGATCAGCCGCTTCGCGATATCGCCCGTCTTC
>JANXYB010000110.1 GCA_025350325.1 Acidobacteriaceae bacterium | reverse complement strand
GACCGTCTCGGAAGTTTTAGATCACCTTGATGCCGTCGTTGCCGCAGCCAAGTCAGAAGGCGGAATGCCTCTTCTTCCCGTCGGCGTATAACTAGCGATCAATGGCTGCGTGGTTGCTCCGCCATTGTTTCCCACTTCGATCCCTGCCAGCTTTTCTGGTACCTCGGTTCCCATCACTGCCTTACTCATGCCTCAGCGCCTCCATGGGCTGCACACCCGCGGCCCGCCTTGCTGGAATCCAACTCGCCGCAAGCGCGACCACCATCAACATCCCGATACCCGTCGCAAACGTGAGCGGATCGTTTGGCTGAATCCCGAAGAGCATTGACTTTACGGCGCGCGTCAACAACAGGGCCGCGCCCAGACCCACCACAATGCCACTCAAAGTCACCCATGTGCTCTCGCGCAAAATCATCGCGCGCAACTGAGCAGGCCTTGCACCCAATGCCAGGCGAATTCCAATTTCGTTGGTGCGCTGCGCAACGTTGTAGGCCATCACCCCATAAATGCCCACGCACGCGAGGCCCAGGGCCAGCACGCCGAAGCCCGTGGTGAGTGCAGCGAGCGCACGCTGTATTTGCGTCGTCGCATTGATCTGTTCACGCTGCGTACGTACATCGATCATAGGCAGATCGCGATCGACCGACTGTACAACCTGCCGCAGTGCCGGGATCAGCGCCGCTGCCGGCATTCGAGTTCGCAATTGATAAACCATGGTGCCAGTCTTAGGCTGCTGCACGTACGGCAGCAAGAACTGGGCTGGCGGATCGTCGCGCAAGTTGGAATATTTCGTATCTGCACAAATGCCGACGATCTGAATCCACTCGGTCTTGACATCTCGATCGGCTCTGAATCTTTTCCCGATTGGATTCGTATTTGGAAATCTTTTCCGCGCCAAACTCTGATTAATCACCGCAACCTTAAGCGAAGTGGGCGTGTCTTGCGCACCAAAAGCGCGCCCCGCAACGATTGGGATCCCCAGCGTTGAAAAGAACCGGTTGCCCACCGCGTTCTCGAATTCGAACTGGTCCTTGTGTTGGTCAAAGGCCTCGCCTTCCGGTACAAAATCGGAGTTGCCCATGCTCTCGGCGATATACGGAATCCATCCCGGCGCAACATCTTCAACGCCGGGCACAGCCGCAAAGCGCTGCTCTAATTGCTGGTGCAATTGCACATCTTTTGGCGCCGGGTAGCGCTGATGCGGCGGACTTATTTCAAACAGCAATAAATGATCTGCATTGAATCCCACGTCAACTGCATTGAGCTTGAGCAGCGTTCGCAAAAACAACCCCGCCCCCAGCACCAGCAGCGTTGACAACGCAACTTGAAAAGCCACGATAGCCTTGCCGCCCAGTCCTTTGCGCCGCCGCGACGCGCTCTGCGATGTTTCCTTGAGGCTGCTGCTCAGCTCGGCCCGCGCCGCGAGCCATGCAGGAGCAAGCCCAAATAGCATCCCGGTCAGTAAGGTCACAGCAGCGGTGAATGCAAACACGCCCCAATCGATAGGCGCACTGAATTTACCAATTTCGCCGCGCTCCCAGGTGTTGGTCAGCAGTTTTGGCAGAGCATTGCGGCCCACATATCCCAACAGCAATCCGCCTGCACCGCCCAATACCGCGAGCAGCAGACTCTCGGTCAGCAACTGGCGCAAAATGCGCGACCGTCCTGCGCCCATTGCCAGGCGAACGCTCATCTCCCTCTGCCTCTGCGCACCACGGGCCAGCAACAGGTTGGCAATATTTGCGCATGCCAGCAGCACCACAAAGCCGGTCAGGGCCGCCAGCACATACACAGGCTTGCGAAACGTTTGATCGGAATAGTGCAACCCGCGACTTCCGTCAACGAGATTCAGGCGGGGCATGGATTTGCCCGGGTCCACTGTCATCGATGAGCGCACCGCTGACTTCAGTTGCACGTCGAGCGCGGCCTGCGCTTCAGAGTCCTTCACGCCGGCCTTGGCCCGCCCCACGATGTTTACCCACCAGAAAGTCGGATCGTTAAGAAGCGATGTCTTTCCCTTGGGATCAATCACCGGCTGCATGCTGATCGGCACAAACACATCCGGCGCCTGCTGCACATTTTTCACACCCGTGAATCCGCGCGGATTCACGCCGACAATCGTCATCATTGCCTGGTTCAAATTGATGGTCTGTCCCAGCACTGCCGGCGAGCGGCCAAACTCTCTCGCCCATAAACCATCGCTGATGACCGCTGCGGTTCCCGTGCCCGGTGCTGCGTCGTCTGAAGGCTGCAAAGCCCGCCCCAACTGCGGACGAACTGCCAGTGCCTCGTAGAAATTGCCCGACACCATTGCCGCATCGACGCGCTGTGCGTTGCCGCGGACCGTTGCGTTCATCCCGTCTTCTTTAAACGCGACCAGATCCTGCATGACCGCGTTGTGCGCCCGCAGCTGCTGATAAACGGGGTAGGAAAAGACAGAGCTGTTAGTGCCGGTCGCCGGGGATGAATCGAAATCGCCCCACATGCCATTGACCACGCTGTTGTCATCTCCATTCCAGCGCAGCATACGAAGGTCTTCGGGATGTGGAACGTTGAGCCGGTCAAATAGTAACTGCTTGCCAACCGCGAAAATCGTGGTGTTCGCACCGATGGCCAGCGCCAGTGACACCGCGGCAATCGCCGTGAACCCCGGACTCTTGCGCAATACACGCACACCGTAACGAAGGTCGCTGCGAAACTCGTCCCACCAACGCAAGCCAAGCGATGCGCGCATGCCTTCCTTATGCATAAGGGCAGGACCGAGCGCTACCCGTGCGCGTCTCGCTGCTTCACCCAGCGAGTGGCCGGCACGCACCAGATCGGCAGTCAGGTTTTCGAGGTGCTCCTGCAGCTCAACTTCCATGTCCGCTTCGAGTCGATCGCGGCGAGCCACGGCCCAGACCCACGACCGCACCAGAGAAAAATTTCGCACGACATGTGAACGCAGCGTCATAGCCTTAACCCCTTTCGTAGTCCCTCAGTCCTTTGTCCTTGATCCCGCGTATCTGTCCCTGCGTCAACTTGGCTGCGCACCCAGAATGCTGACCATGATTCCGGCCATACGGTTCCACTTTTCAGTCTCCGCCTGAAACCGTTCCCGCCCGAGCGTCGTCAAGCTGTAAAACTTGGCGCGCCGGTTGTTTTCGCTCTCGCCCCATTCGCTGGCGATAAACCCCTGGTGCTCGAGCCGGTATAACGCGGGATAAAGCGACCCCTGCTGAATGACCAGCTCCTCGCCCGAGATTTGTTGAATGCGCAGCAGCACCCCATACCCATGCAGGAGCCCCAGTGAAACCGCCTTTAAAATGAGCAGGTCCAGCGTGCCTTGCAACACGTCCATGTGGCCATCCTGTTTTTCCGGCATTTGCTCGCTTCTCTCCTCGACGCTCTAGGGAAGAGATTACAATTGCTCTCCTAGACTGTCAAGGAGAGAACGTTAAGATTCAGGTTGCAAGTGGACATTCTCGTGATCTGTGTGGAGACATTCCGGAAGTCAGGCATGGACAAGATTCGCGCGTAGCGGGTCAGGCAGGAATCGCTGTCTTAAACACACGCTCTAAGCGCCACCTTACTTGGACAGATAGGGGCGGCTCGGCCTCTTCGTTACATTTGTGTGTGCGAACTAATGTTTGGTGCCGGGAGGGGGGGGCGAACCCCCATGAGGTTGCCCTCGGCGGATTTTGAGTCCGCTTTTGAGGTTATTGCGCTATGTTGCACCGTGCTGCAATGTGGCGCATATCTCTTTTATAAGCAATAGAATACAGCGAGTTCAACTTTGCATTACGTCGCAAATGGAAGCCTTAAAGTACAAACCCAACAGCCACCAAAACAGCCACCACGAAAGGCCCACTGTATCAGGCCGCCCGGTCTACACCAACGCCTAGACGGTGCCTTCCTGTGGCGGCACGGTGCATTCTGGAGACGCCCACTGACCTGGAATGAGAACCTAAGAACACTCTCGCATCGGCGTAGTATGACTTGTTGGTCGAAAGGGGCGCTCATGCTGATTGCAAAGCTCACGGTTAGCAAAGAGGTCCTGGATGAAATTGCAAAAGCGGAGATGATGCACAACTTCATTCTGGCGACTATGCCGGGTGGGTTTGTCTCCGATACCGATGTCAAGATTCTCGTTGCCGCGCTCTTCTCACTCACCCTGGAGCACCACGGCGCAATTCTTCACCTAATGAGAGCGGGCCAGTTTAACGGGAGCGCATTCACCCTCGTGCGGCCTCTTGTTGACGGAACCTATCGCGCCCACTGGATATACGCT
>JANXYB010000011.1 GCA_025350325.1 Acidobacteriaceae bacterium | reverse complement strand
GATCGGCGTACTCCACGGCGTCGGGGCGGAGACCCCAAGCCAGTTGGCCCTGTTCTTCCTTACTGCCAACCTGGGCGGTACCTCACGTGGAATGCTGGGGTTGGCGGCGTTTGCCGTGGGTCTGGTAGCGATGAATGCGCTGATGACCGCTTCCATGGGCGGCGCATTCAGCGCCACCGGCCACCACCGCGGCCTCTATCAGGCGATCGCTTGGACAGGCGCTGCCTACAGTCTCGGCATCGGTCTGATCTTCTTATTCGGCATCGCAGACCGCCTTCCAGCACTTGGCTGACAATTTCATTTTCCTCTCAAGCAACTGATTCTTCACGCTCCCTGCAATGCCACAGGGTGGTACGTGATCCCCACGTCGTGACCGTGGTCACCGAAAGTCCTATACTTAGCACGTAAAACTAAACCAGACCCGGAACCGAGGCTAGGTGAACAATTGCTCGGCATCTGACGTCCCCATTACGGAGGAATCGTGCCAGCATTCACACCACCGCCGCTGCCAAGCGACGACAAACGTTGGAAAATCGTGAACGGCACCATGCGCAAGAATGGTTTCGCCCGTCACGCGCTGATTGAAACGCTGCACACGGTGCAATCTTCGTTTGGATATCTCGACGACGATTCGATCCGCTTTGTGGCGCGCTCCTTGCGCGTTCCCCTGAGCCAGGCGTACGGCGTTGTAACGTTTTACCACTACTTCAGTCTGAAGCCGCCGGGCAAGCACACCATGACCATCTGCACTGGCACCGCCTGCTACATCAAGGGGACCGACAAACTGGTGGCCGCGGCCGAAAAGCGGTTGGCAATTCCCCATGGGCAGACAACAAATGACGGCAAAATCAGCCTTATGACGGCGCGCTGCGTGGGCGCTTGCGGGCGTGCTCCTGTGGTGCTGACAGACGGCGAATTGCAAGGCCAGATGAATGGCGAGCAGATGCTTGAGCAACTGGAGAGGTGGGCGGTCGAATGAACATCGAAGAGCTTGAACAAATAGCGGAGTCCGTTCGCCTCGAAAATGCGAAGTTCGATCATGAGATCAACGTCTGCATGGGCACGGGTTGCCTGAGCCAACACTCTGACAAGCTGCGAGACGCATTGACCGCTGCCGCCAAGGCATCCGACAAAAACGCGTTCGTTCGCCGCACCGGTTGCATGGGTCTGTGTGCCGCCGGGCCGCTTGTCCTGATCGATCCTGAAGAAACCCTGTACCAGCACGTCAATGCCAGTCATGCCGAAGAGGTTGTTGCAAGTCTCGGTGGTAAGCCGGTGGCCGCGCTGCAATGCGATCTTCGCGAGCACTTCGATCAGCAGGTACACGTCGTACTCGAAAACTCCGGTCACATCGACCCTGAAAAAATTGACGACTACATCGCCCGCGACGGCTACCAGGCGCTAGTGAAGGCGCTGACAGAGATGGAGCCCAACGACGTTATCAAGCAGATCACTGAGAGTGGCTTGCGTGGTCGCGGGGGCGGCGGTTATCCCACAGGGTTGAAGTGGGGGATGGTGGCCAAAGCCGGTCACGACCTGAAATATGTGATCTGCAATGGCGACGAAGGCGACCCTGGGGCATTCATGGATCGCAGTGTGCTCGAGAGCGATCCGCATCGCGTGCTAGAGGGCATGGCTATTGCCGCTTATGCTGTCGGTGCGAGCAAAGGCTACGTTTACGTGCGTGCCGAATACCCTCTTGCAGTCGCGCGCTTGACTAACTGCCTGCGCGAGGCTCGCCGCAGAGGCCTGCTCGGCAACAACATCTGCAATACGCCCTTCGCCTTCGATGTGGAGATTCGGTTAGGTGCTGGAGCATTTGTGTGCGGCGAGGAGACCGCACTCATCGCCTCGATTCAAGGCCAGCGCGGAACCCCCAAGCCGCGGCCGCCCTATCCGGCTGTCAGCGGACTATGGGGCAAACCTACCCTCATCAACAACGTTGAAACCTTTGCCAACGTCGCACCGATCATTCGCAAAGGCGGCAAGTGGTTTGCCAGCCTGGGAACCGAAAAAAGCAAGGGAACCAAGGTCTTCGCAATCACCGGCAAAATTACCAATACCGGCCTGGTTGAGGTGCCAATGGGCATGACCCTGCGGCAGATCATCGAGGGCATCGGTGGCGGCGTTCCAGACGGACACACGTTCAAAGCGGTGCAAACCGGCGGGCCCTCGGGTGGCTGCATTCCCAACGAGTTTCTCGACATTGAGGTCAGTTACGAATCGCTGATTCAGGTCGGCTCGATGATGGGCTCGGGCGGGATGATCGTGATGGACGATACATCGTGCATGGTCAACGTAGCTCGCTTTTTCCTGGAATTCGTCATGACCGAATCGTGCGGCAAATGTATTCCCTGCCGTGCGGGCACCGCTCAGATGCACACCATGCTGACGCGAATCTGCGCTGGCAGCGGAACGATGGATGACCTCGAATTGCTGGTAGATTTGTGCGGCACAATCAAGGAAACGAGTTTGTGCGGTCTTGGACAGACTGCGCCCAACCCGGTCCTTAGCACCCTTCGCTATTTCAAGAATGAATACATCGAGCACATCGTGCACAAACGCTGTCCGGCCGGCGTATGCGATATTCAAGCGCCTGCGGCCGCCCACGTGGACGTGGAGGTGTTGGTATGACGACAGTCGCCGTGGACGTAAAAACGCTAGTGATCGACGGTCAGAATGTAAGCGCGCGGGCTGGCCAAACCATCCTCGAAGTAGCGCGGGAAAATAGCATCGACATCCCCACGCTCTGCCATCTTGACGGGCTCAGTGACGTCGGGGCATGCCGTCTCTGCGTGGTTGAGATCAAGGGCAACAACAAGCTCTTGCCCGCCTGCGTCGCAACGGTCGAAGAAGGAATGGAAGTAACCACCACCACCGAGCGGCTCACCAAGCACCGCCGCACCATTCTCGAGTTGCTCTTTGCCGAACGCAATCACATCTGCTCGGTGTGTGTATCCAATGGTCATTGCGAACTGCAATCGCTGGCGCAATCGCAGGGACTGACGCATGTACGCCTTCCCTATCGCAACCCCCAGTTGGCTGTCGATGCCTCGCATGAGCGGTTCACTATCGACCACAACCGCTGCATACTGTGTACTCGTTGCGTGCGCGTGTGCGCCGAGATCGAGGGGGCGCATGTGTGGGATGTTATGGGTCGCGGCATCGATTCCATGATCATCAGCGATCTTCACGAGGAGTGGGGCAAGTCAAGTTGCACACGTTGCGGCAAGTGCGTGCAGGTCTGCCCAACCGGAGCTCTGTTTGACAAGAGCAAGATTGGCTCCGATCACCCCAAGTATCCCGATTTTCTGCCTTACCTGAACCTGATGAGGGAAGCGCAATGAGCAAATTGAAACTGGCAACAGTCTGGCTGGACGGATGTTCCGGCTGCCACATGTCGTTCCTCGACATGGACGAACGGCTTATCGAGCTGGCTGATTTTGTCGATGTGGTCTACAGCCCCATTGTCGACACTAAAGAGTTCCCCGACGAAGTGGATATCGCTTTAGTCGAGGGTGCAGTGGCCTCAGTCGACGACGAAAGAAAGATTCGGAAGATTCGCGCCCATTCCAAAATGTTGATCGCCATGGGCGACTGTGCCGTGGCAGGCAACGTGCCCTCCATGCGCAACCCCTTCGGGCCGCAGGCAATCCTCGATCGCGCTTATTTTGAAAACGCCGATCTGCAGCAGCAAATTCCCTGTGTCGTAGTACCTCAGCTACTAAAGGTCGTGCGCCCAATCCACGAATTTGTGAAGGTCGACGTATTCCTACCTGGCTGCCCGCCCTCAGCCGACACGTTTCACACCGCGCTGACCGCGCTGATCACTGGCGCGCCGCTGGACATTCCAGCCCTAACCCGCTTTGGAGCTTAGTCCCTTGGAGTTTGAGTCATGAGCCAGACCATCACCATTGATCCCGTCACCCGCCTTGAAGGCCACGGGAAAATCACTATCCAACTCAACGGCCAGGGCGAGGTTGAAGACGCGCATTTTCACGTGACGCAGGTGCGCGGATTTGAAAAGTTTTCAGAAGGGCGTCCGTTCTATGAGATGCCTGCCCTGATGGCACGCATCTGCGGCATCTGCCCGGTGTCGCACCTCATCGCATCGGCCAAGGCTTGCGAAGCCATCATGTCGGTTCGCATTCCCCACACCGCTGCGCAACTGCGACGCATGTTAAACCTCGCGCAGATGGTGCAATCGCACTCATTGAGCTTCTTCTACCTGTCCTCTCCCGACCTTTTACTGGGAATGGAATCCGATCCGAAGACACGCCACATCTTCGGCGTCGTCGGCGCCCGACCAGAGTTGGGGCGCGCCGGCATCGGTCTTCGCCGCTTTGGCCAGCACATCATTGAGTTGCTCGGCAACAAGCGCATTCATCCCGGTTGGGTAATCCCGGGCGGTGTCACCGAGCCGCTGGCGCAAGCCAAACGCGATGAGATCCTCGCCATGATGCCCGAGGCATATAGCAACATCAAGCTGGCCTTGGACTGGTACAAACAGATCGCGGAAACCTTCCGTCCCGAGATTGAAGTCTTCGCCAACTTCCCGTCGCTCTATATGGGCCTCATCAATGAAGACGAATCTGTCGAATTTACCGACGGGGCACTTCGCCTGATTGATGCCCAAGGCAGCATCGTCGAAGACGGGATCAATGCCACTCGTTTCAGCGAAGTGATTGGCGAAGCAGTCGAGCCCTACAGCTACACTAAATTTGCTTACTACAAGCCGCTCGGCTACCCCGAAGGCAGTTACCGTGTTGGCCCGCTGGCTCGCCTCAACATCGTCAAGACTATGGGTACGCCGCTTGCCGACGTTGAACTCGCTGCATTCAAGCAACTCGCCAACGGCCCAGTGCAGAGTTCCTTCTACTATCACCACGCACGTCTCGTGGACATGCTTTACGGCATCGAAAAAATCGAGCAGATTCTCAGCGATCCGCTCATCCTCGACAAGCACGTACGCGCAACCGCCGGCGTCAACCGGCTCGAAGGCGCGGGCCAGGCCGAAGCCCCGCGCGGCACGTTGCATCATCATTACAAGGTCGACGAGAACGGCCTCATCACCTGGGCCAACCTCGTCATCGCCACCGGCCAGAACAACAACGCGATGAACAAGGGCGTCCTGCAGGCCGCACGGCACTATGTGAAAAACGGAAAATTTACCGAGGGCATTCTCAACCGTGTAGAGGCAGTGGTCCG
The DNA here is from genome assembly GCA_025350325.1 of Acidobacteriaceae bacterium. GTDB lineage: Bacteria > Acidobacteriota > Terriglobia > Terriglobales > Acidobacteriaceae > Telmatobacter. Next base: position 22,220 of record JANXYB010000011.1, on the reverse strand, counting down.
CACCTTCGACCCATGCCTCAGTTGCTCGACACACGCGTATGGACAAATGCCACTGGCGCTCACTCTCCTATCTCCCGACGGTGAAGTAGTCGATCGCCTTACCCGTTCCTGACCCTCCACATAAAACAACTAATTTGGGTGCCCCAGGTCTCGATTTAGAGACCTGGCATTCCCCCCGCCTGCTCAATCTAAACTAATCAACATGAGTCCAACTTCCGTCCGATGCCTCATTCTCGCTTGCGGAAATACCTTGCGCGGCGATGACGGTGTCGGGCCGTGGCTCGCTGAATGGGCAGAAGATCGGTTCTCGTCCGATCTCACCGTCCGCGTCATTACAAGCCAGCAATGGACCCCCGAGCTTGCAGAAGAGATTGCAAACACGCATTCGGTAGTCTTCATTGACTGTTCAATCGAGTCGGCGCCGGGAGACGTACAAATCTCCGTCGTCGCCCCGACGCCCGCCGCACCCGGGCTAGCGACACACCATATCGGCGCGTCGGAGCTGCTAGCGCTCACACAGGAACTCTATGATTCCCTCCCCCGCACCGCTCTGCAGCTCACCATTGGTGCCGGATCGACGGATTTGGGGGACGACTTTAGTTCCGCTGTTAAAGCTGCTCTTCCCGAAGCCTGCGGCTTACTGGAGCAAGCCGTTAATCGCCTTCTAGACAAAAAACAGTCTGGTTGAGGCCAGTTCTCGAAGGTAACGTCTACGCCATGAAGTTTAGTAGTTAGAAGTCCTTACCTTAATGTCTTTTTTCACGCCATTCTGCAACTGGCCTCTCACCGAATCGAGCCCTCCAATTTGAGGACAAACGCGTATTTCCCTGGTAGATTCGCCGGCAGCGTCACCGCTAAATCTCCATCCTTATCCGACCGGCCAAGCGGCTTCGCCTCACCAAGCATTGAGACTTTCGATTGCTTATCGAGACTGAATTTGGGTAGCGTAACTGTGCCGGCCTTGGGACTCCCAAGAATGGTCACGTAGAGGTCCCGCCCTTTGCGAGTGAATCGCAGGTCGTCTCCCTCTGCGCTCTTGCCGACAGCTCTTTCCCACGGCGTGGTTTCGTAAATTGCCTCGCCGTTTTGCTTAAGCCACGCGCCCAAGGCCTGCAACCGCTCCATCTGCACCGGCGGAATTGTGCCATCGGCCTCGGGTCCCACGTCGAGCAGTAGGTTGCCATTCTTGCTCACAATATCGATCAGCAGCGCGATTAGCTCGCCTGGCGCAATCGTCTCCGCCTCGCCCTCTGCACGGTTATACCCAAACGAACGCCCTAGACCGCGGCACTCTTCCCATTTTTTCGCGCTAATCTTGTCGAGCTTCTGATACTCGGGCGAGGTGAAATCAGAATGTGCAATGCCAAAGCGATCGTCGATCACGCCGTCTGGAACGGCGTTGTAGTAATCGGCCTCCACTTGCAGAGCGTTGCCCGTCTTTGGCCAATCGATATCGTTCCAGAGCACCGAAGGATGGTAGCGCTCGATCAACTCGTGAATCTGTGCGCTGGCGTATTTGCCGTAGGCTGCACTCTGCGGCTTCACGGTCTCATAATCTTCCTTGACGCGAATCGGACCGGGCACAAACGTCCAGTCGTAGCCGCCGGAGTAGTAAAGACCCATGCGCAATCCCTGCTTCGTCACCGCTCTGGTCAATTCACCTACAATGTCGCGCTCAGCGTGCTGACGGTCTGCGGGCAAGGTCGGATTGTGTGTGGAACTTGGCCAGAGGGTGAACCCTTCGTGGTGCTTGCTAGTCAATACAACATAGCGCGCGCCCGCATCGCGAAAAATCTTCGCCATCTGATCCGGCTTCCACTTCTTCGTTTCGCGATTGAAGACTGGCGCAAAATTGTAGTAGTTGAAATCCGCTCCATAATGTTCGCGGTGATAGGCCTGCGTCGGCGATCCATCGATCCGCATGACGTTGTAGTACCACTCGGCGTAGGGGTCGTACTTGATGTAGTCCTTCGAGTCGAAGTCGTGGCCCGGATGCGACAGCGGCGCCCATCCCGGCACCGAATACAGGCCCCAATGAATGAAGATGCCCAGCTTCGCCCCGGCATACCACTGCGGCAATGGATGCCGGTCGAGTGACTCCACAGTTGGCTTATATTTTGGCGACTCCTGCGCAAAACTCATTGAGTACATCGAGAGCAACGTTGCGATCATTGTCGAGAAGAACGTGAACCTGCGCGTCATTGACACTCCGTTCAGCTTTGACTTGCGTTCCATGAGTCCGAGATCATTTCAGAACGAATGATAGTCATGTGCCGGCCTCCTGCCAATTGCATATTTTTGTAGACAGGCTCGAGCCGCGCAAAATTTATCAATCTTGCGCGCAAAAAGCCGACGGCTGCCGCACCATTACAGTGCGGCAGCCGTCCACCCCCAAAATAATCCGTGCCGTATATCTTTCTCAGAATGCAGCGACCGTCTGGCGCAGGCTGTACGAGCTGAGCGTCTTGATGTAGTTTCCGCGATCGAACGGCGACGTGTCAGGAACCGAACGCCGGCTCAAGCAACCACGCGTCTCTGCCAGAGAGCTATATTCGCGCTTCTCAAGCCAGTAGCGCACATCCGAAAGCACGCGGCCGATATGCTCGATGCCGTGGATGTGAAGCGCCGATGCCATCATCGTCGTGGTCGCCCCGGCCATGATGCATTTGATTACGTCCTCTGCCGAGTGCACGCCTCCGGTGATAGCCACGTCAATGTTGAGATGTCCATAGAGAATTGCTGCCCAGTGCAGTCGCGGCAGCAACTCAGAGGGCGTCGAGAAGTGCAATGTAGGCCGCACCTCTAAAGCTTCAATATCAAAGTCCGGTTGGTAGAAGCGGTTAAAGAGTGCAACCCCACTTGCTCCTGCGTCCTCGAGACGAGCCACCAGGTGCGGAAGGCTTGTGAACGATTGCGAAAGCTTGACCGAAACCGGAACCTTTACCGCCTTGCACACGCTGTCGACGAGTTCGAGCAGTTGCAGTTCGAGCTCAGCGGAAGTCTGACTGCGATCGGTCGCCAGAGCATACGTGTTCAGCTCGATCGCGTCGGCGCCAGCCTCTTCCATTTCCTTGGCAAACCGTATCCAGCCGCCGGTCGTCACGCCGTTCAGGCTTGCGAGGATCGGGATTTTCACTGCATCTTTTGCACGCCGCAGATGTTCGAGGTAAACCTCCTGTGTCATGCGGTAGTCGTCAAGATCGGGTAAATACCCAAGCGACTCGGCGAATGATTCTGTGCCGCGCGAAAGATCTTCATCTAGGGCACGGGACTCCAAGGCCAACTGCTCCTCAAAAAGCGAGGTAAGAACGATGGCCGAGGCACCCGCATCTTCCATACGACGAATATTGTCAAGTGACTCCGACAGTGGTGTAGATGAAACCACAATCGGACCGCTAAGCTTGAGGCCCAGGTACTTTGTGGAAATATCGATCACTTTGTGCCTCCGACGACCGCAGTCGCCAGTTTCTCTTCAGTCTTTTCTTCCGGTGCGATATGCGGAGTTTCCCCGCGACCCGGCATCGCTGCTCGGCCGGAGTAGACGCGCCATTGGCGCTCCACATCGTCCTGTGCATCTTTAAGCAGTTCCGCAGCCAGTTCAGGATTGCTGCGCGCAAGCATGGTGTAGCGTGCCTCGCGATAGGCATATTCTTTCAGCCGAATTGAGGGCGCGCGCGAATCGAGCTGGAAGGGGTTTTTTCCTTCTTCGCGCAGAGCGGGGTTGTAGCGCATGAGCGGCCAGTAACCGGATTGCACTGCAAGTTTCTGCTGTTCGAGACCGTGTACCAGGTCATAACCATGTGCGATGCAACTGGAGTACGCGATGATGATCGACGGACCCTCATGCGCTTCGGCCTCCTGGAAGGCCTTGACCACATGGCTATCGTTTCCGCCCAGTGCCACCTGCGCTACATACACCGAGCCATAGCTTACGGCTTCCATGGCAAGGTCTTTTCTGCTGTTGGGCTTGCCCGCGGCAGCAAACTTGGCAACCGCGCCGCGCGGAGTCGCCTTGGACATCTGGCCGCCCGTGTTCGAATAAACCTCAGTATCGAGAACCAGCACATTCACGTTTTTGCCGGAACCGAGTACGTGATCGAGCCCGCCAAATCCAATGTCAAACGCCCATCCGTCTCCACCCAGAATCCACACGCTCTTGCGCACCAACGCATCGGCAATCGCCAACAGGTTGCGTGCATCGGAGGTTTCGTTGACAGCAAGGCGCTCGCGCAATGCAAGCACGCGTTTCCGCTGTGCGTTGATTTCGGTTTCAGTCTTCTGTGGCGCGCTGAGCACGTCTGCAACCAGCTCGACCCCAATCTCCGACGCCAAACGCGTTACCAGTAACTCCGCAAAGGTCTTTTGCTGATCGAGAGCCGTGCGCATACCAAACCCAAACTCAGCATTGTCTTCAAAGAGTGAATTGGCCCACGTCGGTCCGCGTCCCTCAGCATTCTTGGTGTAAGGCGTTGTCGGTAAATTGCCTCCGTAAATTGAAGAGCAGCCCGTCGCGTTCGCGACATATAGCCGGTCGCCGAACAACTGCGTAAGCAATTTCACGTACGCGGTCTCGCCGCATCCCGCGCAAGCACCAGAAAATTCGAATAGCGGCTGCAACAGTTGCAGATCCTTGACCTGAGTGTGCGAAAGCTTGGCGCGGTCGACCTCTGGCAAACTAAGGAAGAATTCCCAGTTGTCCCGCTCTGCCTCGCGCAGCGGAGCTTGTGGAACCATGTTGATCGCCTTCTTGCTGGCATCGCTCTTGCTCTTGACCGGGCAGACATCTACACATACCGCGCAGCCGGTGCAGTCTTCAGGAGCGACCTGAAGCGTGTAGCGATCCTGTTCCATGGGTTTCCACTTCGGCTTGGCCCACTGAAAAGTTGCGGGGGATTTTTCTGCCAGATCGGCGCCGTAGATTTTGGCGCGAATCACGGCATGCGGACAAACCATGACGCACTTGCCGCACTGAATACACAAGTCCTTATCCCACGCGGGAATGAACTGTGCGATATTGCGCTTTTCCCATTGCGCCGTCCCGGTCGGGAACGCTCCACCCGCCGGAATCGCGCTCACCGGCAGCTGATCCCCATATCCGCCGGCAATCTGACCCAGGATGTCATGCACAAACGTGGGCGCCTTGTCCGAAATGAAATCAATCAGATCGAAGTTGGAAGAGGCGACAGTCGGCAACTCGACCTTCTCGAGATGCGCAAGCGCATGATCCACTGCGGCAAAATTTTTGGCGACTACAGCCTCGCCGCGCTTGCCGTAGGTTTTCTTGATCGCTTTCTTGATTTGCTCAATCGCTTCTTCCCGCGGTAACACACCGCTGATAGCGAAAAAGCATGTCTGCATGATGGTATTGATGCGCGTTCCCATACCGGCTTCGTGCGCCACCTTGTAACCATCGATCACATAAAACTCGATCTTCTTTTGCAGTATTTCTTGCTGCGTAGTTTTGGGCAGCTTGTCCCAGACATCGGCTGCCGAGAACGGCGAGTTCAGCAGGAAGACCGCACCCGGCATCGCTGCCTCAAGCACATTCATTTTCTCGAGGAAGGTGAAGTTGTGGCAGGCAACGAAACTGGCGCGCGTGATGAGATAGGTCGAGCGAATCGGGTTAGGGCCAAAGCGCAAATGCGATGTGGTCATCGATCCGGACTTCTTCGAGTCATACACGAAGTAGCCTTGCGCAAAGTTCGGCGTCTCGCTGCCGATGATCTTGATTGAGTTTTTGTTCGCGCCAACCGTGCCATCCGAACCGAGGCCGTAGAAGAGCGCGCGCACGGTGTGAGGATCCTCCGTCGAGAAAGTCGGATCGTAGGTCAGGCTGGTGTGCGATACGTCGTCGTTGATACCGATAGTGAAATGATTTTTCGAGATCGGTTTGGCGAGTTCGTCGAAGATGCCCTTCACCATGGCCGGTGTAAATTCCTTCGAAGACAAACCGTAACGGCCGCCGATCACCTTGGGCATCGGTCCACAGGGTAGATTGTGAGCGTTCTCTGCCAGCACCGTGATGATGTCTTGATAGAGCGGCTCGCCTGAAGCTCCCGGCTCTTTGCAGCGATCAAGAACAGCCATTGACTTTACCGTGGCAGGCAACGCAGCGAGGAAGGCGGCGCCGTCAAATGGCCGATACAGCCGAACCTTGACCATGCCGATTTTTTCACCTTGTCTGACCATCGCGTCCACTGCTTCTTCAGCAGCCTCGGCACCCGATCCCATCAGCACAATGACCCGTTCTGCATCCGGCGCGCCGTAATAATCAAACAAGCGATAGGCTCGGCCTGTCTGGGCGGCAAAACGGTCCATCACCGACTGCACAATGCCCGGCACCGCCTGGTGGAATGGGTTGCAGGCTTCGCGCGCCTGGAAAAATACATCAGGATTTTGCGCGGTGCCGCGAATAATCGGTCGATCGGAACTTAAAGCATTCTGCCGGAACTGAATGATAAATTTGTCATCCACCAGTGCGCGAATCGTCTCGTCGCTGATAGGAAGAATCTTGCCCACTTCATGCGAAGTGCGGAAGCCGTCGAAGAAATGAATGAAGGGAATGCGCGACTCGAGCGTCGCCGTTTGCGCGACCAGCGCCATGTCGGCTACTTCCTGCACCGAGTTTGAACACAGCATCGCCCATCCGGTGGCGCGGCAAGCCATCACGTCTGAGTGGTCCCCGAAAATCGATAGTGCATGCGTGGCCAGAGTGCGGGCCGTCACGTGCATGGTTGCCGGGGTCAACTCACCGGCGATTTTGAACATGTTGGGAATCATTAGCAGCAAACCCTGCGATGCCGTAAACGTCGTGGCGAATGCACCCGCCTGCAAAGCTCCGTGCAACGCACCGGCTGCGCCGCCTTCGCTCTGCAGTTCTTCCACGATGGGCAATGCGCCCCAGATATTTTTTTTGCCTTCGGAGCGCCACTGGTCGGCCCACTCGGCCATCGGCGACGAGGGGGTAATCGGGTAGATGGCGACGACTTCGGAGAGACGATAGGCTACCGAGGCGGCAGCCTCGTTACCATCCAGGATTACCATTTTGCTATCCATTTTCTGTTCACTCATTCCCTTTGCCTCACAGCGCGGCCAGAGGAAGAAACCGCTATGCTGAGTGTCATCTTTGAGGGCTTTAGCCGCTGTGATGCGAGACACATGGAAATTTTAGTTTATTCATAATGCGGTATGGCGTCCCAAATTACTCTTGAAATATAAAATGTTTAAATCAGCATTGCCGGCCCCGCCTTTTAAACATCGAATACACACGACCGGGCTATCTAATAGAGATTGATGGAAGTCGACTCCAACCCAGATTCGATTACGCTTGTTTCGCGCGACGACCTTGAAACGCAACTTGCCTCCGTGCGGGATAAGATCGTTGACCCTGCCGCCGGCATTTTCGGATCGGATTCAACTAGCTGGCGCATCAACCGTGAGTCGGCTTTGTTTCTCGGCGCCGGTCGAGCAGCGCTGTTGCAGCTTGCACATCCGTGGGTCGCGGCGGCCCTCGATCGGCATTCCTCGCTACTCGAGAAACCGATTGCGCGCTTTCACAACACGTTTCGCTTGGTCTTCACCATGATCTTCGGATCGTCAGTCCAGGCTTTCGCGGCCGCACACTCGCTCCACGAACTCCATTCACAGATACGTGGCGAAATTCCTCATTCAGTGGCAGGCTATGCCGAGGGATCCCCTTATGCAGCCAACCATATTCCTGCGCTGTGCTGGGTGTTTGCCACACTGGTAGACAGCGCCGTTTTGGCCTATGAATGTGTGTTGCCTCCACTGACTGACGCTGAGCGAGAACGCTATTACAATGAATCCAAGACGCTTGCTTCCCTGTTTGGAATCCCTGCCGCCGCTTTACCGCCCACTTGGAATTTGTTCCAAAGTTACATTTCAGACATGAGCCAATCTCAGAACCTTGGCGTGAGCGATCGCGCACGTTACATGGGACTTCGTCTGCTAGCCGGGTCAGGATCGTGGATTCGCATTCCTGCCTGGTACCGGGCCCTGACGGCGGAGTGGATGCCGCCTCGACTTCGCGCCGAGTTTGGCTTGCGCTTTGGCATGGCTGAACTGGGGTTGGCACAGCGCGCCCAGCGTTGGCTGCCCCAAATCTACCGGCATGCGCCATCAGCCATTCGCTTTGTTGGCCCGTATCATGAGGCCCGCGCACGACTGGCACAGCGGTTGCCTAACTATCTGACCCGTTTCAGCAACCGCTTCTGGATCGGCGAGCCCCGGCTTCCCTTCAACGGTTGATGCAAGACACGGCACCTGCGCTTCAAATCAAGCCCTTTTAGTCCCTCTCAAGTCCGTCCACCAGTGCCGTCCAGTCTGCCTCAAGGGTCCCCGACTAAGCCGCTGCAACTCTTTTGCACCCCGATAATCCGCAGTCAAAACTACTCCCGCAGGCATGCGTGAACGCCATCTCGTCGATCGATTCGAATTCGCCGACCTGCTTTGTGAGACCGACGCGACGCATGCCCTTTATTTCCGTGTAGGGCGTGACAAGGGTCACTCGCGAATCCACAAGTGCAGAACATGAGTGATTTAGCACACTTGTGATGGCCAACACAGCCGACCGTGTTTGCAAATCAATATTGTGCGTTCATTCATCCGGAATTCAAGGCGGACAGCGCAGAGATAACTGAGCACGCCTTGAATTTGCCGGCACCCGCAAACGAACGAGGTGGGCATGGGGCAATCCATTTGGCAATCGATGGAGAAGAAGGGCTACAGCCGCAGGGACTTTTTGCAGTTCTGCGCTGCAGCCGCAACAGCAGCGGGGCTTGGACAAACGGGCGTCGCCCAAGTGGTGTCGGCATTCGAGAAGAAGGAGAAGCCGGCTGTCATCTGGATGCACTTTCAAGAGTGCACCTGCTGCAGCGAGTCGTTCATTCGGGCTTCGCACCCCATCGTGGTCGACGCGCTTCTGGACGTAATGGATTTGAATTACACCGAGACTCTGATGGCAGCCTCCGGCTTCCAGGCAGAGAAAAGCCTGAGTGACACAATCGCCAACAACAAGGGCAAATACATCGTGCTGGTTGAGGGCGCGGTGCCGACCAAAGACGGCGGCGTCTACTGCATGATCGGCGGCAAGACGGCCGAATCGATATTGCAGACGGTGGCGGCAGATGCGGCGGCAGTGATCGCCTGGGGTAGCTGTGCGTCGAACGGCTGCGTGCAGGCAGCAAAGCCGAACCCGACGGGAGCAACCCCGATTCATAAGCTCGTGAATAAGCCGGTGATCAACGTGCCCGGCTGTCCGCCGATCGCAGACGTGATGATGGCCGTTGTCACTCACCTACTCGTGTTGGGAAAAATGCCGGCACTGGACAGCCAGGGGCGGCCTAAGGAATTTTACGGACGCCGCGTTCACGACACCTGTTATCGCCGGCCCAACTACGATGCCGGCCTTTTTGTCGAGTCTTTTGACGATGAAAACGCGCGCAAAGGTTATTGCCTTTACAAGATGGGTTGCCGCGGACCAGTCACTTACAACGCTTGCTCAGTGGTGAAGTGGAATGAAGGAACGAGTTATCCGATCCAGTCAGGCCACGGATGCATCGGATGCAGCGAAGAAGGCTTCTGGGATAACGGGCCGTTCTATCAGCATCTCGCGTCATTCCCCGGTTTCGGTATCGAGAGCACTGCCGACTCAGTGGGAACGGTAGTAGGGGCTACAACGCTGGCCGGTGTTGCCGCGCATGCGGTGGTCACAAATATTCGCAAGCACAAAGTCATCGCGGAAGTTCACGCCGATGATCAAGAGGAGTTATAAGCGCCTATGACACGCGTCGTTGTCGATCCCGTAACCCGCATTGAAGGTCACCTGCGCATTGAGGCAGTGATAGAAAACGGCGTCATCACAGACGCATTCAGCGCCGGCACCATGATCCGAGGTCTGGAAAAAATACTCATCGGGCGCGATCCGCGCGACGCCTGGGCCATCACTGAACGTGTCTGCGGCGTGTGTACTACGGTGCATGCGCTGGCTAGCGTGCGGGCAGTTGAGGATGCACTCGGTGTGGAGGTTCCGCCGACGGCAGAACTCATCCGCAACATCATGATGGCAACCCTCTACGTGCAGGATCACGTGGTGCACTTCTACCATCTGCACGCGCTGGACTGGGTCGATATAGTCAACGCGCTCAAGGCAGATCCGAAGAAGGCCGCTGAGTTAGCGTCGTCCTATTCGAAATGGGACAAAAATACGGCGTCTTATTTTTCGGCAGTGCAGGACAAGATCAAAGCCTTCGCAGCAAGCGGCTTGGGAATTTTCGCGAACGGCTACTGGGGCCATTCGGCTTACAAGTTGCCGCCTGAGGTGAACCTGATCGCAGTGGCGCATTATCTTGATGCGCTTGAATGGCAGAAGGACATCGTCAAGATTCATGCGGTCTTTGGGGGAAAGAATCCACATCCGAATTACCTGGTCGGTGGAGTTCCCTGCTCAATCGATGTGAATGAAGTGGCCGCCATCAACACCGAAAGACTCGGCCTGGTGTCGCGGCTCATCAGTCAGGCTGATGAATTCGTCAATGAAGTTTACATTCCTGACCTGCTCACCGTTGCCTCGTTTTATAAGGACTGGGCTAAGTGGGGCGGCGGACTCAGCAATTATCTGAGTTACGGGGAGTATCCGACTAAGGGTTATAGCCAGGTTGAATCATTCAAGTATGCGCGAGGTGCAGTTCTCAATCGCGATTTGAGTACAGTGCACCCGGTCAATCCCCGGGACTCGCAGGAGATCAAGGAGTACATCGCCCACTCCTGGTATAGCTACGAGGGCGGAGATTCCGCAGGCATTCATCCGTGGAGCGGCGAAACGAAGATCAGTTATACGGGACCCAAGCCACCGTTCGAGACGCTAGAAGGTTATGAGAAATACTCGTTCTTGAAGACGCCGCGTTGGAAAGACAATGCGATGGAAGTAGGACCTCTGGCTCGCTTGATTGTGTCGTATGCGGCCGGCCATAACGACGTTAAGGAACTAGTCGGTCAAACGTTGGGGAAACTCGGCGTGCCGCTCGGCGCACTATTCAGCACGCTTGGTCGGACTGCGGCGCGCGGCCTCGATGCTGCCCTGGCGATGATCTGGCTCAAAGATTTCTTCGCGCAGTTGATGGAGCGCGTGAAAATCAACGAGGTTTCAACGTTCAACAACGAGCGGTGGGACCCGAAGACATGGCCTGCGGACGCAGAGGGAGTCGGGTTAGCTGAGGCACCGCGCGGCGCATTGGCGCACTGGATCAAAATCCACAACGGCAAGATCGACAACTATCAACTAGTCGTGCCGACTACGTGGAACGGCTCGCCCCGCGATGCCCGTCAGCAGCGCTCCTCGTTTGAGCAATCGCTCATCGGTACTCCGGTGGCAAACATCGAGCAGCCGGTTGAGATTCTACGCACCATCCACTCTTTTGACCCGTGCCTGGCATGCGCCGTACATCTGTACGATCCGCAGGGCCGACACCTCCACAAGGTCTCGTTCGAGTGAGGGTATAAGCATGTCTGTCACGCTGGTTGAACCGAAGAAGGCTAGTAAGGTCCGGACTGTCTATGCGCGCCCCGCCGAGTATCGGCGCGTGTATGTATGGGAATTGCCGGTAAGGGTCTATCACTGGATCAATGCAGTTACGCTGGTGCTGCTCTGCGTGACCGGCTATCTCATCGGTGCACCGATTCGCGCTTTTTACGCGGCAGAGGCCTATCAGCAGTACTGGTTTGGATGGGTGCGCTTCATCCATTTTGTTGCCGCGTTTATTTATGTTTTCAACTTTCTTGCGCGACTCTATTGGGGCTTTGTAGGCAATAAGTATGCGAAGTGGAACGCTTTCTTTCCACTGAAGAAGACGCAGCGGCAGGAGATCATCGATGTCATCAAGGCCGACGTGCTCGAGACAAAATTACATGGCCCAATTTCGACTGGGCATAACGCGCTCGCAGGGCTGATTTACTTCTTCACGTTTCTCGCATTTGTTGCGCAGACCGTCACCGGGTTTGCACTTTACTCAAGCATGAGTACGTCGCGGCTACCTCGTCTGTTCAATTGGATTGTGCCTTTGATGGGTGGAGAATTTGGGGTGCGCTTCTGGCATCACACGTTCCTGTGGTTTTTTGTCACGTTCGTTATTGTGCACGTCTATCTTGCCTTCTATCACGACTACATTGAAGGGCGCGGAACCATCTCATCAATCGTGGGCGGATGGAAATTTGAGCGGGAGAAGAGTGACAAATAGACGCACGAAAATTCTGGTGCTCGGACTCGGCAATGTGATCCTGGGCGACGAGGGCGTCGGCGTGCACGTCGTGCGCACTCTCGAACAACAGACTCTACCGGCTGGTGTTGACTGTCTCGACGGAGGCACGGGCGGGTTCGTCCTCCTCGAGCCGATGCAGAATGCCGACCGCATCATTCTGATCGATGCCGCGGCCGATGAGAATCCTATCGGGACAGTGACGCGCACCACGCCACGGTTTTCAAAAGACTTTCCACCGACGTTGACGGCCCACGACATCGGTGTAAAAGATTTGCTCGACGTTTTTTATATCCAAGGTGGTGGCCCGGAAGTAACTCTATACGCAATTACCATTAATCCCCATCAGGCTATTTCGCTAAGCCTCTCCGAAGTAGTTGCGCAGGCATCTCTTGACACTGCACGACGAATTCGCGCTGAGTTAAATCAGATTCGTATACCCGGGACCGTCCTTACAAATGGCTACTTAGTAACTTAGGCTGAGTACTAATTAGCACTCGATTTATAAGTCATTTAGACCTATGCGAGAGCAACACAAGTTTTTTGAAGCAAATGGTTGAATAATCTAGCGTTCTGGTCCAGCCAGCAACATCTAATTTTCTCTTTCAACCATCTACCAAAGTGCGGAAGTGTATGTTATCGTCCAACCATCCGAACGGTTAGTTCAACTATTCGAATCAGGCGATTGTTGCAACAACATCAATTGCCAATGTTTTAATTTGCACTTCTTTTATCGCCGATCAAACTCTGTAATGTGAGTCGATCACCGAATACAACTTTTCGTTTGTAAGTAAGCGTAAATCTTAGCAGCTACAACCTTCCTTGGGGGAGCTTCATGAAAAATATCTCAGCTTCAGTTATTTGCACTTCGGCGGAAATTTGCAGTACCCGCCTCGCTTCCCTATTCATCGCCGTTGTTTCGCACGCGAGCACTTTTTGTGCGGACTCGACCCGCGACAAATCGCGCCAAAAAGCGAGCCGCAAAAACATCTTATGTGCAGCCCTGCTCCTCGCAGTATTGCAGTCAGCTGGGTTGTTCGCGGCAACAGTTTCGCCTACCAGTCTGAGCTGGGCGTCTGTTCCAGTCGGTGGCAAGGGCGCGCAAAAAGCGGTGACGCTCACAAACACTGCGACGACGGCAATAACGATCAGCAGCGTTACTCTCACAGGCACCAATGCGGGTGATTTTCAAATATTCAGCAAGACATGCGGGACGAGTCTTGCCGCTTCGGCTAGTTGCAGCGCGAACATCGTCTTCGCTCCGACCAGTAGTGGTACGCGCACCGCTGTTTTGAACTTCACTGATTCGGCTAGCGGCAGTCCGCAAAAAGTTACTCTTTCAGGTACGGGTATTGGCACCAGTGGCACGGTCGCGTTGACTCCGAATTCGCTGGCGTTCGGTTCGGTGACTTTAGGTGCAACGAGCGCGTCGCAAACGACGACACTGAGAAATGGCGGCAGCACGTCGATCACGGTAAGCAGCATTTCTGTGACAGGCACGAATCCCGGTGATTTTTTGATTGGGAGCAAGACCTGCGGCAACAGCCTCGCTGCAGGGGCGAGTTGCACTGTGACGGTGGCATTCAAACCGACGGTTGCAGGAACGCGTTCGGCAGCCTTAACCGTTTCAGATAACGCCAGCAACAGCCCGCAGCAGGCAGCATTGTCCGGTACCGGGGCTTCGTCCTCTGGAGGCAACGTGACCGTTGCTCCATCGAGCCTTTCATTTGGGAATACTGCGGTGGGCGTAACCAGCTCGGCGCAGACCGTTACCATGACCAACGGCACCAAAGCTACAGTCACGATCCACAGCGTAGCAATCTCGGGCGCGAACGCGTCAAGCTTTGCAATCTCAAGCAAGACGTGCGGAACGAGTCTTGCCGCGGCAGCCAGTTGTGCGGTCAACGTGACGTTCAGGCCGGGAGCGTCAGGAGGCTTCTCGGCGAACCTTGTGTTTACTGATAGTGCCGCTGGCAGCCCACGAGCGGTGGCGCTCTCGGGTTCAAGCTCGTCTAACTCCGGATTTACGATCAATCCCATGAACCCGGTTGTGGTAGTGAACGAGGCCCTACAATTCTCAGCCACCACAGACGTCACATGGTCGGCATCGTGCGGCAGTATCGGGTCTACATCGGGCGTTTATACGGCGCCATCGACCACCGGCTCCTGCACTGTGACCGCAACCGAAACTGGCGGAACGCACGCAACAGACTCAACTTTAGTCAAAGTCAACAGCAGTCCTTCCTCGGGTAAACTTGCCGTTTATCCGACTACGGCTGCGGTCTACACAGGCACCGAGCAAATATTCCAGGCGCAACTTACGCTCGTACCCGATGGCCACTCTTTGACATACAGCATCGATGGAGTCGTTGATGGAAATTCGACAACTGGCACGATAACCAATCAAGGCGTGTACGTCGCGCCCAATGTTGCAGGTACACATCACCTGACGGTAAGAGATAACTCACTCGGGACAACTGCCACCGCGACCATCAACATATTCTCAAAGGTCTCGGTCGACTTCGCATCGCGCTCGGCGAGCATGCACGCAGTGCCAGCGCATTTCTTTGGCGGGGAGCGCTTTGATTCGCTGCGCACTACTGCTGACCTTGATCTGGTTAAAGCTGGTGGCATCACCTACGCGCGTTTCTATGCGCAGATGCCCAACGTATTCAAGTCAAATAGCACGCCCAACTGGAATGCCATTGACCCTGTAATACAAAGAATCAGCGCTGGCGGGGTAAAGGTAATCTTGCAGATCTACCAAACGCCAATCTGGTTACAACCGAAGCCCAATCCCTGCGGGACAGGAAATTTCAATGCGCTACCCACCGATCTGAACGCATGGGGCGAGTTGGCTGCGCAATACGTGAAGCACATGGACGGGAAGTTCCCTGGGGTGGTGACGGATTACGAGATCTGGAATGAGCCCAACACAACTGCGTTGTGCGTTTCGGCCACTTCGCGCCTTCCCGATTACATGAAGCTGTATGCAGCGGCGGCCCCGCAAATGCGTGCTCAGGCGAGACAAGACGGTTCGACTGCGCGCGTCGGAGGTCCTGCCACCGCGGGCATGCAATCGACGTGGGTAAATGCAATGCTGGCCGACCCGGTCATCTCGCAAAACATCGACTTCCTGAGTTACCACGATTACATGTTTAACAACGTGCAGCTAGGCGCTCAATGGGACACCTATAACGGAGTGACATCGGTCTACCAGAAGACGCAAAATACCGGAAATGGCCCCCTCAACGTCTACCTCTATGCAACCAGATTGGTAGCGCAAGGCAAGCAGCCTCAAGGCAGAAACTTGCCAATCTACAACACTGAATTCAATCTCAACTGGGACTTCGCAAAGAACTGCTGCGCCAACGACTACGTCTATTCTCCCGTATGGAATGGACTGTACATCGCTGACGTTTTGAACTCAATCTATGTCGGTGCTCCGAATGTTCCGAATCACATGGTGTATTTCGCAGCAATCGCGCATCCGTATTTCTGCCTGGTAGGAGAGATCGACGCAAACATGGATTGCACGTATCCGACGTCGGGTTCGCCGCAACCCTACCCGCAATATTTCTTGTATCAATTAATGGGTGCGGACAATTACCTGGGTCTGCAAGAAGGCGGCCACATGGCGGCTTCAATATCCCCGCCAATAGCCGGAAACGGCCTTGTGGTAACTGCGTACTTCACGGCCAATCTTGATGCAATTGTGTTGATCAACCCAACGCAAGACAGGTTCACAAACATTCCGGTGAGCATGACCAACACCGGCTACTCGGCATCGCAGGCAACCCTGTATCAGATCGTCAATGGTCGGTCGATCCAAAGCTCTTCCATTTCGCTGCAATCGCAAGGCGGAACATCTTACACAACCTCGGTAACGATTGAGCCGTACTCGGTGCAAGCCATCGCGATCCGCTAGCACAAAGTCAAATTTGAACCTGGGCCAGGCTAATGCGGTAATCAGCCTGGCCCAAATTTTTCAAGGCAAATCGGCGGGCTTCATTATCCGCAGTAGAGGATGACCACCAACATTTTCTAGCGGAAAATAGATAAGGTGCGTCCGAGAATCGACCGCGACGGTGTGCGCATGCGGCATCTGGAACTGGCCCAGCAATTTCAATTCTCGGCCGCTCTCTTGAAATGCAAACACAGTGCCTGACTCCGCGGAAACATAGAGCCGCTTCAGACCGGGATCAAAAGCAAGCACATCTGGGTCGTCCCCCACCTGATGGGTCGAAAGAATCTTCATTGCGTTCAGATCCACCACCGCGAGAGAATGATTTCCTTCTCCGGCGACGAAGGCGAGATGGTTTGAGCTATCCAGAGCAATTCCGTGAGGATCGATGATCCCCGGAAGCGGATATCGATCCAGGATTTTTGCCGATGCTGGATCGATGGCGATAAGCAGGTTGACTGCATGGACGGCAACGAGAATGTGTCCTGACACGGGATCGTAAACCGTGTTCCCTGCTCCACCCCCAAGAGGAATGCTGGCGACAAGCGTATTGCTCGCCGTGTCGACGACAGCGTCAGCGTTGCCGTGCTCATCCGAGACAAATACTCTCTTGACCCTCGGTGCGTACGCCAGGCCGTCGGGATAGTTGATTGGCCCAACCTTTGTTAACGTATGGAGCGTCTGGTTATCGACAACGGCGATTGCATGTTCACCAGTAACGGAGGCATAAATTCGGCGCAGCTCTGGCACCGCAATCACTCCATGCACTCGCTTGAAGTCGTCAAGATTGGCTATCACCTTCTGCGTTCTAGTGTCGAAAACGACGAGCTGGTCGGCATTCATGTGAGCGATGTAAAGGCGACCATTCTGCGCATCGAGACTCTGATAGTCAAAGCGGACCGCGGGCCCGGGCAAGGGAATGTCTGCGACTATTTTGAGCGGTGCAGTAGAGGCATCTTGCTCAAGACTCGATACCGGTGCCATAGCAAAGAACGCCGTCAAACAGATGAAGATCGAGATGTAAATTCGATGCTTTGATTTCATTTTCTATCCTCGCTTGCATAGTGAGCCCAGACCCGGTCGATGGCTACGTGCGCACGGTGCTCTCGTTCACACTGGCTGTCTTTAGAGTAGCAAAAACTTAAAGTAATTCTTTAACTCTGTAGACAATCGACGTTCCGCGGGAGGTTGATTTTTCAGCCAGTGGCATTTCCCTGCGATCGCTAGAGATCTAATTGCTAAAAAACTTCTTTCACTATTTGCCCTTGAATTCCTTGTTCCAAATAGAAATAGCGCCGCCGTATCCAGAAAGCTACGTTGACCAGACCGATGAGAGCGGGAACTTCTACCAGCGGCCCCACAACTCCCACGAAGGCTTCGCCGGAACTGAGACCGAAGACGCCGACAGCAACCGCAATCGCCAATTCGAAATTGTTGCCCGCTGCAGTAAAGGATAGCGTTGCCGACTGAGCGTAGTTAGCGCCGAGCTTCTTACCCATCCAGAAACTCACCAGAAACATGACCGCGAAATAGATAACCAGCGGGACAGCGATCCGAACCACATCAAGCGGAAGGCGAACTATCAGATCGCCTTTGAGCGAAAACATAACCAAGATGGTAAAAAGCAGCGCAACCAGCGTAAGCGGGCTAATGCGCGGAATGAAGCGAGTGCGATACCACTGATCTCCTTTCGTGCGAAACAATACCATCCTCGTAAGGAACCCCGCGACAAACGGGACACCGAGATATAGGCCCACGCTTTGGGCGAGCTGGCCGATGCCAATGTGAACAATGCTGCCTTCGAGGCCGAACCATTTCGGCAGGATAGTCAGAAAGACCCAGGCATAGAGGCTATAAAAGAAGACCTGGAACACGCTGTTGAGCGCGACCAGGCCAGCCACGTAATCGGTGTCCCCCTCCGCAAGCTCATTCCAGACCAACACCATGGCAATGCAACGGGCGATGCCGATGAGAATGAGTCCTCGCATGTATGCAGGATCGTGGCGCAAGAACAGGATTGCCAGCCCAAACATCAGCACCGGGCCGATGATCCAGTTTTGAACGAGAGAGAGGCCGAGAACGCGTTTGTTGCCGAAGATCTCGCCCAACTTCTCGTAACGGACTTTGGCCAGTGGCGGAAACATCATGATGATCAGCCCGATAGCGATGGGAACATTTGTTGTACCGACCTGAAAGCGGTTGACGAACGACGCTGAGGACGGAATAAAGTGACCGATGGCCACGCCCGCCGCCATTGCGAGGAAGATCCACAGCGTCAGAAGCCGATCCAGAAACGACAAATGTTTTCGTGCGGCTGGCGAGCAGTTGCGGCCTTGGGTAATCGGAGCGGTAGCCATGGCTATTGGACCTCGCACGATGCTTTGTTGAGTCGCGAGGGTAGCGGAGCCCTTTCCAGGGCTGCGAACTTTGCCGGCGCGCAGCAGGCTTTAGAGAGACGTGCTCTGTCGGTTTGCATGGCCCGTTCCTTACTCAGCCAGTCAAGCGTCTGGCGCAGGATCTGGGAGGCTCCAATGTGCGGCGGCATGACAATGCGATAGTGCATCCACTTGCCCTGCCGCCGAGCCGACACGATCCCGGCGCTGCGGAGATACGCAAGATGCCGGGAAATCTTCGGCTGCGGGTGGCCTAGTATCTCCACAAAGTAGCAGACACAAATCTCCTGCTCTCCCATCAGGTTCAGGAGTCGCAGCCGCGTGTTATCGCCGAGAGCCTGGAAGAACCGTTCCACATCAAAAGTCTTCTTTGTTCCCATGCATTTAATATATCTGCATTGACGAATGCATTGCAATATCATATAGTCGTCTTGGCAGATATATTGGAGGGCCTCCATGGCAGATCTACTTGATTCAGTGAAATCAAAGTACGGCGCGGTGGCAGAGAGTTCCCTTTCTAGCGACCATTCCGGAGTGAAGGCGCTCGCGGAGGCCTTCGGTTATAGCGCCGAGGAGTTGACATCAATTCCAGCAACGGCCAATATGGGCCTTTCATGCGGCAATCCCACAGCGACGGCGCATCTGAGACCCGGCGAAGTGGTCGTCGATCTTGGTTCCGGGGGCGGCCTCGATGTGTTCCTCGCGTCCAAGATGGTTGGGCCGGAAGGACGCGCAATCGGCATCGATATGACGCCAGCCATGATAGAGAGGGCGCGCACCAATGCGAAGACGGGCGGCTACATCAACGTCGAGTTTCATCTCGCTACCATCGACAAGCTTCCTATTGCGGATCGATCGGTCGATTGCATTATCAGCAACTGTGTTCTCAATCTTGCTCCTGACAAGCCCGCCGTCTTCCGCGAGATGTTCCGCGTCCTCAAGCCTGGTGGACGCCTGGCCATCAGCGATATTGCCCTGAAGGGCGAGCTTCCCGAAGCCATCGCATCCAGCCTCGCTGCTTACGTTGGCTGTATCGCCGGAGCCCTCCGCCTCGAGACTTATCGCGAGGAGTTGTCAAAGGCAGGATTTGAATTTCTAGAGATAGTAGACAGCGGTGCGGATCTCAATGCTTACACCAAGGTTGAAAACCAGGCCGGTTGTTGTTCTCCGGCTATGGATACGGCCAGCCCCTTCGCGGTCATTGAGGAGGGATGCTGCTCACCTGCTGCGTCTGCGGCTACGCTTCACGCGGACCTGACTTCCCTGCTTAGGACCTACGACGTTAACGCGGCGGCGGCCAGCGTAAAGGTCTACGCGATCAAGCCAAAGATTGCAGCTTCTGGTGCCTGCTGTGGCCCAACCTGCTGCTCTTGACCGTGAGGCCGTCGCCAACGATTGTGAGACACGAGGGGGGGTGACCGTGAGCTCTACTTGCCAGACCGAACCCGGATTACAAGCTCAACTCGAACTCGCGCGGCAGGTCCAGACAAGATTGCTTCCCGAGCGACATTGCTGTCTCAGTGATTGGGAGGTGGCCTACTCCTACCAACCTGCGGGTTATGTGAGCGGCGATTATGTTGATCTCATTCCCGCAGGCCCCGACGCGTTCTATTTCGCGTTGGGAGATGTGTCGGGTAAAGGAGTCGCCGCATCCATGCTGATGTCTCACCTCCATGCCGTGCTGCGCACATTGCTGCCTTCGCAGCAGACTCTCGAAGAAATTGTGACCATCGCGAGCCGTACGTTTTGTCAGAGCGCACCTTCAGCGCAGTTTGCCACCTTAGTACTAGGCAAAGCAGATCGCAATGGGAACGTCGAACTGGTGAATGCGGGTCACACTCCAGTCCTGATCGTTGAAGGTTCGGAGGTAGAGATCATTGCTGCCGCAAGTCTTCCCCTAGGAATGTTCTGCGCCACCGATTTCACGGCACTCAAGCGAAGCGTCAGCCGGCAAAGCACACTTTTTCTCTATTCGGACGGAATTACAGAATCCACAGACGAGGCCGGGAACGAGTTCGACGTGAAACCGCTTGCCGAAACACTCCTTCAAGCCAGAGATTTCAACCCCAGCGAAATGGTGGGGATGGTAGGGCGCACCATCGCTCGTTACGACCATGGTGCCGAACCCGCCGACGACCGCACGATGCTTGCGCTTCGCTGGTCACCTAAAGGAATTTGAACGATGCCGCACTATAACGTGATGTTTCTTTGTACCGGCAACTCGGCTCGGTCGATCATGGCTGAAGCAATCATGAACCACAAAGGCACCGCGAATTTCACCGCCTACAGTGCGGGTAGCCATCCGACGGGAGTGGTGCGGCCCGAGGCCATCCGCCAGATCGAAAAGACGGGCATGGACACCGCAAACTTCCGGAGCAGGTCGTGGAACGAGTTTTCCATGCCCGATTCCCCGCTGCTTAACTTCGTATTCACGGTATGCGACAACGCTGCTAACGAGGTCTGCCCATTGTGGCCGGGGCAACCGATGACGGCGCATTGGGGTGTTCCCGACCCTGCCGCAGTCCGCGGGTCGCCTGATGAGATTGAACGTGCCTTCAGCCAAGCATTCACTGCGCTCGATCGCCGTATCAGTCTTTTCCTCAGCTTGCCGCTTGCGACGCTGGACGCCCTGTCAGTACAGAGAGAAGTCGACAACATCGGAAAACAGTAGGCCCAAAGATTTCAACGTAATCGCGAACTGAGGTTCCGTTGTTCCGTCCGCAACAGCGAGCTCGCATAAGCTATCTACGCTGGGAACAAAATCAATTCGATATAGATATATTCAACGTCCCCCGGCGTTCGGTATCCTTCTGGCCTCGTATCTGACGCGTCACCGCAGATTAGCCGCGTTGATCTGGTTTGGCATCTTGATCGCGTCAATATTTTCTTTGACCGCTCGCTGGCTCGGATGCAAGAATCTGCCGTTGGTACTTGAGGCGACCCTGCAGGGGCATGCTAAACCGGGTCTCGCACAACGACTGCTGAGGGTCTATGCACAGGCAAGCTGACTGGGATTTATCCAGTGCGCTCTTTGTTCCTGGAGTGATTGTCGCTTTGCTTGATGTACTCGCCTTACTGGTGAAACGGCCATTGCCTGAGCAGATGCCGAGACAAAAGGGAATGCACTACTATGTGTCTGCCTTGAAAAACATTTTCGCAGAGTTACACCAAAGGAGAAAAGAACCAATGAGATTTCTGCTGGTAGCGAGAACGAGGATTCGCAACGCTTATCTGGTCGCGCTTGTAACGGCTCTTCTCGCGGGCTCATGGGCGAACGCCCAGTTCCCGGGAATGCCTCAACCAAAACACTATCCCTGGTCCGACAAGAGCCTCTCGCCTGACGTGCGCGCCGACATAGTGATCAAGGACATGACTCTAGATGAGAAGATCTCGCTGCTGCACGGGCAGGGCCTTGCATTCTTCACCGCTGGACCGGCGGAGTCAAATGGCGGTGCGCGGTTCACCAAGTCAATTTCGCGACTGGGAATACCGGCAATTCAGATGGCGGACTCGCATACGGAGTAACGTAGGGGGCGGGGCGAGGGCGCTACTCGACCGCATTGCCCAACAATCTGGCGGCGGCGTCATCGT
>JANXYB010000076.1 GCA_025350325.1 Acidobacteriaceae bacterium | reverse complement strand
GTTGCGGAGATAGATAGGATATCCACATTGCCCGTGAAATTGCGCCAGAGACTCATAGGGCAGGGATGGCAGATTGGCCGGCCTCGAATTTCTCAGGTTTTCACCTCGGTGGACGGGACAGAGCGGTACCTCGTGCAGGGGGCCGACGCCCTGACGGTTGAAACCGTCTGGATGCCTGAGGGGGACGGGGGCGAGGCGGGGGACGACGGGGCGGATGCGGTGGGCCGTGGCGATGCAGACCCGGCAGGGGGGAGGGAGAAGGGCTGGCATCGGGCTACGATCTGCGTGTCGAGCCAGGTGGGGTGCGCGGTCAATTGTCAGTTCTGCCTTACGGCGAAGCTGGGATTGCAGCGCAACCTGAGCGCGGGTGAGATTGCGGGGCAAGTGGTGGCGGTGTTTGAGCGGCAGGGCGTAGAGGTGGGCCGCGACCGGGTGAACCTTGTCTTCATGGGCATGGGCGAGCCGTTTTTAAATTACGACAGCTTTATGGCGGCGGTGCGTTTGCTGGTCGAGGAGGTCGGTTTGAGCCCCCAACGAATGACGGTGTCGACCTCTGGAATTGTGCCGGGGATTGAGCGCTTTGCCGCGGAACCGGAGGAGGTGCGGCCAAGACTGGCGATCAGCCTCAATGCGCCTAATGACGCGGTTCGCAGCGAAATCATGCCCATCAACCGCAAGTGGCCCATTGATTCGGTTGTAAATGCGGTACGCGGCATAAAGCTGCGGCCGCGGGAGCGCATCACATTTGAGTACGTACTGCTGGGCGGGGTCACAGATAAGCCCGAACACGCCGTCGAAGTAGCGCGGCTGGTGCGGCGGACGGGACTGCCGGCAAAGGTGAACCTGATCGCATGGAACCCGGGGCCGGGTATAGCTTATGCGACGCCGCAGGCGGGCACGGTTGAGGCGTTTCGACGCACTCTATCGGGGGAGGGAATTCCGGTGTACCTACGGCGGCCGCGGGGTCGCGACATTTTTGCTGCCTGCGGACAGCTAAAGCGAACAGAGGAAGAGGGAAGCAGCGGGAATTAGGCTACGCCGCTAAACCATCCTGATTGTGAATGAACACATACCTAGTTTGTTCTGTCGCTTTCAGCGATAGGCAAGCCACAGACTTGTTCCAACAATGTTGAGGATGGCGAGTGGCATTAGATAACGCCATCCGTAATTCATCAACTGGTCATAGCGGAAGCGAGGCAGTGTGCCGCGCACCCACACATACAAAAACAGAAAACTGAAGACCTTCAGTACAAACCAGAAGATCGGTATCAATGCGCGAATCAGGAAGCTCTGGGGCGTGCCAAACAGGTGGCCGAAGGGGCTTGTCCATCCGCCCAAGAAGAGAAGCGTGGCCACGCAACCTACGGTGATCATGTTGGAGTACTCGGCCATGAAAAACATGGCGAACTTCATCGAGCTGTATTCGGTGTGATAGCCGGCCGTTAGCTCGCTCTCAGCTTCAGGAAGATCGAACGGCGACCGATTGGTCTCGGCGTAGGCCGCCATCAAGTAAATGAAGAAAGCGACAAATTGCAGTCCGCCAAATAAATTCCAGCTCAGAAGTCCACGGTTGGACTGGCTCTCAACGATCACGCGCAAATTGAGCGATCCGGCGCGGAGCACCACGCCCACCAATGAAAGCCCCAGCGCCAACTCATAACTGACTAACTGCGCCGACGCACGAAGGGATCCAAGCAGGGAATACTTGTTGTTCGAGGACCATCCGGCAAGGGCAATGCCGTACACGCCGATGGATGTGATACCCAAAATAATCAGTAGACCGATGTTTACATCTGAAATTTCAAAGAAATGAAATCCCCCTGCGCCCGTAACTCCGGGATCACCGAAGGGAACAACCCCAATCGAAATAAGCGCACAACTCAAGGCGATGATCGGCGCCAGCAAATAGAGCGGCCTGTATACCGCCGTGGGAATAATGTCTTCCTTTAGAAACGACTTGGCGCCGTCAACCAGCGGCTGCAGCAGGCCGAATGGCCCGACTCGGCTAGGTCCCCAGCGGTTTTGAATGCGTCCTACGAGCTTGCGCTCAAGCAGCACGGTGTAGGCGACGGCCAGCAACAGCACCACCGTCACCACCGCTACCTTGAGCAGGCTCCAGAATAAGAACTGCCAAATCGTCACGCTTCTTCAGCCTCTCTAGACAAACTTTCGATCAGTCCGCGGCAGTTTCCGCAAGATTCTCTGCCGCCTGGTGCTGCCTTAATTCTTTGAGTCCAGGGCTATAGTCCCCGAGAATTCCCGACGTAAAAAGACCATTGTGTGCGGGTGAAATAAGTTCTGCGCTGGCCGCCGCTAGCGCAGTCAACGCCGAAACGGGCACCAGTCCCGGCTCCACCGGCACATCGTTACCGCCGAATAGGTTGAGCCGGTCAAGCTTATAACCAGGAACGAGTCGCTCGATCTCATCCAGCATCGCGAGCGGATCGAAGGGGCTCAACTTTGGCTCCAGGTTGTTAGCCGACAACCAAACCGCATGCCGGTCTGCCTCTCCGGCCTGCGCGCCGCGCGACTGGCCGAGGTCGGCTGTCACTGAGCCTTTGCCAAAGGGCACGAGCGATTTCACATCGACGCCCATACTTCCAGCGAGGCGTACCAGGATTTCAAAGTCGGGCTTGACTCCAGCCCGATCTGCCGCCTTGCGCACCAGTTGGACGTCGCCATAGGTATTGGTGACGGTGCCAGATTTTTCGTAGAGGCTGGCCGCCGGGAAGACCACGTCGGCCATCGCGGCGGTGTCGGTGAGGAATATGTCCTGCACAATAATGAATGTGTTCTTGAGCGTGTTGGGATGCAATCCAAGTTTTCCAACTGGATCGGCACCCACGACTAGCAATGCCCCCAATTCACCTTGGTCCGCGGCGGTGAACATCTCGGGCAACGTCTTACCGAGATTCGCAGTGAGGCTCGGGTACTCGTTGGCGAATGCACCCGGCTCCGATAGCGGTAGATAACCGGGCAAGGAATCGGGCAGCAGACCCATGTCAGCTGCGCCGCGCGAGTTGGCGTAATCACCGAGAATAGCAAAGCTGACATTGTTGCGCTTCAGACCCCACTGGACAAGCGCGCCTATAGCAGAACCACGATAATCGTTGCTCAAAATCACCAGCAACGATTCCTCTTCAGCGAGAGCATCGCGGAAGGCGGCATCATGGATCGCAGCATCGCCGCCGCCGAGATAATCGGCCAAACTGTTGTAACCGTCCGCAGGCAGCCGCAGCACGACTTTGGCTTGGCGCTCCAGCTTGATGGCCTTTTCGTTTGCAATGTAGAGGCGTGCGCGATTCAAACGCACGTTGGTTCTCAGATTCCAGGCGAGCAGCGGGTGCTCTTCAGTTGGATTGCCCCCGATCAGCAGAATAGCCGGAGCATTCGCAGTCGCACGCAAACTCGCAGCTTTGCCCTCATGACCGGCCAGGGCACGAGCAAAGCCAGCGTAATCCGCAGTGCGTTCGTGATCAATGTTGCTGGTTTGGAGCACGGTGCGCGCAAATTTCTGCAGCAGATAGTTCTCTTCGTTGGTGGTGTGGTTAGATCCGATGACACCAATCGCGGCCCCGCCCCTGCTGTCGCGCACTTCCTTTAAGTTTGCTGCCGCGAAGCGAAGGGCATGCTCCCAGGTGACAGGCTCCAGTTTGCCTTGGGCATTGCGTACAAGAGGTTTGTTGAGCCGCTGCGTGTTCTCGACAAAGTCAAAGCCGAAACGGCCTTTCGCACAAAGGAAGTCGCCGTTGATCCCACTCTTATCGCGATTGTCGGCGCGGACGATTTGAGAGCCGTCGTTCGATTGCCGCACGCCCAGCGTGACCTTGCATCCGTCGCCGCAATGCGTGCACACGGTGGAGACATGATTCATCTCCCATGGACGCGTTTTGTAGCGATAGCTGCCGCTGGTCAGTGCGCCCACCGGGCATACATCGATGCACATGCCGCACTGTTCACAGTCAAGCTGATCGCCGCCATTGGGTGAGATGACGGAGCTCACCCCGCGATTTTGCACGCCAAGTGCCCAGACGTCCATGCCCTCGCCGCACATGCGCGTGCATCGGTAGCACAGGATGCAGCGCGGACGATCATAGAACACGGCAGGAGACCATTGCTGCTCTTCGCGATGCTGCTTGGCCTCGGCATACAGGCTCTCTCCCGCGCCGTATTTAAAGGTCATATCCTGCAGTTCGCACTCGCCGCCCGCATCGCATACCGGGCAATCGAGGGGATGATTTCCCAACAGCAATTCGATGGTAGCCTTGCGCGCCTGCGCAATTTCAGGCGATTCGGTGATGAAGACTTGTCCCTCAGCAACGGTCGTAGTGCACGCAGTCTGGAGCTTGGGGACTTTCTCCTGGCGAACCACGCACATGCGGCAAGCTGCCTGCAGGCTCAAGCCCGGGTAATAACAGAACGCAGGGATCTCGATACCCGCCTTGCGGCATGCCTCAATGAGCAGCGTTCCTGCGGGGGCTGTGAGCTGCTTTCCATCGACTATGAAAGTTACGTCTGCCATTTATTTCCTATGCGGCCTGTGTCGATTCTGTGAAGGAGAGAGACTGAGGAAGCGGCACTTGAAGCCATTCCACGAAGTACTGTTTCGTCTCGTGGCCCGGGTCGAATTCATTGAAGTTGACATACGTTGCGACGGCATCTGGAACGGGCTCCCCTGCCTTCACTGTTTCGCTCAAGTAGAGTTCCATCGCTTTGCTCATGTTGGTACGCGTGTCTTCCAGCGCTTCGCCGAGCGAGCCGCACCCCGGCATGTCGGGTGAGAATGCGCTCCAGTTCGTCGGTCCTCTTTCGTAAACCACCAGGTATTCGCGTGTCATTTCAATCCTGCCTTTTTGAGAATACTGTGTAGCAGCCCTTTCCCGATTTCCTTCCCCGCATGCATGGGTACGATCAGCAATCCCGGCTTCACCGGATGGCGAAAATGCCTGTGACTCCCCGTTTGCCCCGTACTGTACCAACCGTCAGCTTCCAAAATTCGTATCAGGTCTTGTGGTCTCACGCCTCCTCCTTGAATTGCGGGGCGAGATTACCACTAATTCGGAAAAACCTGTCAAGTTTGTTGTCATTTCCAGCACTCGGTTCGTTCAAAGCAGTGCCACTTCCACGTGTTTTGCGAACGGGCAGAGCTTCCCGTCCAAATGATCTTCAAATTCTTTGCGGAATTTTTTAACGAATCCCAGCGTGGGCATGGCCGCCGCATCGCCCAGTGGACAGAAGGTACGGCCCAACATGTTTTCTGCCAGGTATTGAATGTTATCGATATCCTTCGCCGATCCGAATCCAGCGTGAAAGCGTGTCAGCGACTTCTTCAGCCAGTCGGTGCCTTCGCGGCAGGGGATGCACCAGCCGCAGCTTTCGTGTTGATAAAAACTGATGGTGCGCAAGGCAAATTCCACGATGCAGGTATGGTCGTCAAGCACCACGACGCCGCCCGAGCCGAGCATCGATCCAGCCTTGCCTACCTGGTCGAAATCCATTCCCAGGTTTTCGATCTCCGCGGGCAACAGCACCGGTGTTGAAGAACCACCCGGCACCACGGCCTTTAATGTGCGTCCACCGCTAATGCCGCCTGCAACCTCATAAATCATTTTCTTGAGGTTGTAGCCCATGGGGAGTTCGTATACGCCGGGCCGTTCTACATGCCCGCTGATGCTGAAGAGGCGCGTCCCGCCATTGCGTGCCGACCCAATGGCCGCGAATGCCGCGCCGCCCATGGCAATCACGTGAGGAACCGTCGCAATTGTCTCAGCGTTATTGATTACGGTGGGGCCACCGTAAAGACCCACGACGGCAGGGAATGGCGGCTTGATGCGCGGAATGCCTCGCTTACCCTCGAGCGACTCCATCAGCGCGGATTCTTCGCCTACCTCATACGCGCCCGCGCCACTCTGCGTGATGATCTGAAATTCGGTACCAGACCCGAAGATGTTTTTGCCCAGAAAGCCCTTCGCGTATGCATCGGCGACCGCTTTCTCCATGATCTCGATCAAGTAGCGATACTCGCCGCGCAGATAAATGAATCCAGTCTTGGAGCCAATAGCAACGCCGGCGATGATCGTGCCTTCAATGACCGCGTGCGGATCGTGCAAAAATATCAAGTGATCTTTGCAGGTCCCGGGCTCGCTCTCGTCTCCGTTGACGAGCACATACTTGGGCTTGGCGGACTGCTTAGGTACAAACGACCACTTCATTCCGGTTGGAAAACCCGCGCCTCCGCGCCCGCGCAGATTCGAGGCTTTCATTTCGTTAATGATCCACTCAGCGCCTTCCACGAGACACTTTTTCGCGGCTTCATAACCACCAAGCTCAATGTACTTATCAATGTTTGCCGCGCCCTGACCGAAGCGCTTTGACACGACCTTGACTTCATCGGGATGCGAAACAAGTCTAGGCATTCGGTCCCGTCCCCTCATTCACCTTGCCTCGGTAATCCGCGAGCAGGCCCGGAACGGCATCGGGACTCAAGTCATCGTGAAATGCGTAATTCACCTGGATCGCGGGAGCCCAGCAACAAGCGCCAATGCACTCGACTTCTTCAAGCGAGAAAATGCCGTCCGCGGTCACGCCCTTATGTCCGATTCCAAGTTCCTCCTGGAAGCGCTCGTAAACGTCATACGCCCCGCGCAGCATGCAACTGATATTGGTGCAGACCTGGACGTTGAACTTGCCTGCCGGCTTGAATCGCAGCATGGAGTAGTAGGTCGCAACATTGCGCACATCCAGTTCGGTGATCCCAATGCGCTGGGCGACTTCGGCGATTACGGCGTCAGAAAGATAACCAATCTCATCCTGCGCGTAGAGCAGCATCGGCACGAGCGCTGAACGACGCACCGGATATCTCTCTACAAGCGCATCAAAGCGAGCCGCCACTTGGGGCGAGAAAATGCTCATGGTCTCTATGTTTGGATTGTTTGGGCTCATACCATCAACTCCCGTGCCCATGCTTCGGCGGCCATATCCATTTCTTCCTCGCGGACGCCGCTCGCCCCATCGCTGCGCAATCGCCCGGCTTCAGTTAATACCAGCATTCCATTTCGTCCGTCTTCACGATTCCAGGTGATGCGTGCATTGTTGCGTTTCAGTTCTAGCCATGCGTCGCCAAGCCGGACTGTGATCAATTCCTCGCCTAATTCCACCGTAGCTTGTCGATTTCTGTTGAGGCCGTGCACTGCGGTGTAGCTGCGGAGCAGGGAAGCCAGCGATACCCAAAGCTCTACGTAAACCGCGGAGCCGAACTCAGGCGAAACGGCCACAAATAATTCCTGTCACGATCTCTTGCCCGATTTCAGCGGCTGTTAATGCGGAGGCCCGATTCGGGGATCCCTCGACAATGGGCTTGTAAACACTCAGCGAGTTTGCATCTTCTTCAATCTCGTAGTTGGTTTGATCAATGATCGAGCCTGTTTCATCTAGCAGTTCAGCATGAAGCTTCAACTGCCCTGGCTGACTCTCGGCGCTCTGCACACTCATTCTGAAACATGGATCGCGCGGCCCAAACGAAAGT
The DNA here is from genome assembly GCA_025350325.1 of Acidobacteriaceae bacterium. Taxonomy (GTDB): domain Bacteria; phylum Acidobacteriota; class Terriglobia; order Terriglobales; family Acidobacteriaceae; genus Telmatobacter. The sequence continues at coordinate 86,464 of JANXYB010000076.1, read as the reverse complement.
TCAATTGCGTTCTCATTCTTGTCGGGCCGTACCGGCCCCTGGATGGCCGGTGAACTGCGCTTGTCCAATTCATGATTTGCCTTGGCCACTTCATCGCCAAGGCTAAACTCCATGTTCATAAACAAGGAATGCAATTCGATTTCCCGTTTTGCCTGGGAGGCGATCATCGCGATGGCGGAGTCTCGCCGCCCCATCTCTTCCGCTATCAGCCGTGCGTAATCAACCACGAAAAGCTCCTGTGTTCATCTGTCGATCTCTCCTAAAACGATGTCGATGGATCCGATGACGGCAACGACATCGGCCAGCATGCGGCCCTTGCACATTGTTTCAAGCGCCTGCAACGTGGCAAAAGACGGATAGCGCATGTGCACGCGATAGGGCTTGGCGGTCCCGTCTGAAACCACATAGTAGCCCATCTGCCCGTGCCCGGATTCGATGCCCTGATACACCTCACCGGCAGGCACCGCGAAGCCTTCGGTAACGATTTTGAAGTGATGGATCAGCGCCTCCATCTGCGTCTTCATCTTCTCGCGGTCGGGCAACACGATCTTAGGCGCGTCGGCCTTGATGGGACCGCCGGGCATGCCGTCCAGCGCCTGCTGAATGATCTTGATGCTCTCGCGCATCTCTTCAAGTCGAACGGTATATCTTGCCCAGCAATCTCCATCCTTAGAGGTAGGGACCTTGAACTGGAACTTTTCATAGCTGGAGTAGGGCATGTCACGCCGCAGGTCGAAATCCACGCCCGAGGCACGCATTGGCGGGCCGGTTACGGCCAGCGCAATCGCGTCTTCTGCTGAGAGGTACCCGACGCCCTTGAGACGATTGATGAAGATCGGATTGCCAGTAAGCAGATTTGAATATTCGTCGATCTTTTCAGGGAATGTGTTGATGAAGCCCTGTATCCGGTCGAACAAGTCGAGAGGCGGCTCCATCGACAAGCCACCCACACGGAAGTAGCTGGTCATCATTCGCTGGCCAGAAACGGCCTCGAAGATGCGCAGAATGTCTTCGCGTTCCCTGAAGGTGTAAAGGAAAACTGTAAGCGCACCGATGTCCATCGCATGCGTACCGAGCCAGATGAGGTGCGAATTTAAGCGGGTCAGTTCAGTCAGCAAAACCCTGATCCATTGCGCTCGGGCGGGAATTTCAAGTTGCAGTAGCTTTTCAACTGCAAGGCAATAGCAAAGGTTGTTTGCCATCGGTCCGAGGTAGTCGACGCGGTCGGTTAGCGGGACGACCTGCTGATAAAACTTCGCTTCGCAAGTTTTTTCTATGCCGGTATGCAGATAGCCGATTTCAGGGTAGAGACGAACGATGATTTCGCCGTCGATCTCGAGCACCAGGCGCAACACCCCGTGCGTGGACGGGTGTTGCGGTCCCATATTCAGCACCATGTGCTGATCGTTCGCTCCCTCCGCCGGAGGGGCTTGCAGAATAGGTGTGCCGACGTCTTGCGCCATCAGCGATAGCCCTCAACCGGATAGTCCTTACGCAGGGGGTGACCTGTCCAATCGTCAGGCATCATGATGCGGCGCAGGTTGGGGTGGCCCTCAAAACGCACGCCGAACAAATCGAAAACTTCGCGCTCGTAGTAGTTGGCGCCGGCCCAAACTGGCGTGATCGATGCGATGGTTGGATTGTTACCATCCAGCATAACGCGCAGGCGGATGCGCTCTTTGTAAGCGTGCGAAAGAATGTGATAACTCAACTGAAAGCGAGGCTCGGAAGGGAACCAGTCGACCGCTGTTACATCTTCAAAGAAGTTATAGCCGGCTGTCTGAACGATTGAACAGGCTTCAACAATCGATTCAGGAGCTACGGTCAGGGTCAACTCGCCTCGGTCAAAGCGAGCGTCGGTAAGCGCATCGGGGTTCCAGGCGACAACGGCTTTTATCGCAGGGTGCTCGGGCATCCCGTCGAGTACGGCAGCTTTCCCAACGAACGTGTTTTGTGGCGAAACGGACATCTAAAGGTCTGCCTTGTCCAGGCTCCAGTTTAGGATGCCTTTGCGCACGATGTAGTACAGGCCCACAGCGACGAAGCCCAGATAGACCACCATCTCCCAGAATCCAAAAAATCGCTGACCGGTGAGGGCGGGCAGTTTGCGGTAAATCACCGCCCACGGCATCATGAACACTGTCTCAACATCGAAAAGGATGAACAACATGGCTACCATGTAAAAGCGCACGCTGAAGCGGGCACGGGCATCCCCGACGGCTTCGATGCCGCATTCGTAGGCAGCCAGTTTCACCGCCAGATTGCGATGCCGCCCCACAAACCAGGAGCCCACGACCATGAATGCTGACAGGCCAATTGCAAAGAGCACCTGCATCAGGAGTGGAAGATACTGCCAGTCGTAGGGAATCATTGCAGCACTGTCCCCAATCATCAGCCAGAAATTGTGCCGGAAACACAAGAAGAGTGGACTCCTGCGCGACAGGCCGCTGGTTTGAGATTAGGGTTCAAGGCTCTCCTAGTCAAGGCATGAGGCCAAGGCAAGCAACACACTTCAAAGGAGCACAAAGCGGACAGCGCCTTGTCGCGAAGCTGTGGAAAACATTGAAGCGCCAAACAAGCGCCAACATCGCGAGCGAATCGCTCACAAGGATTTTTCCAGGCAACGGGTAATCGGCGAGTGGAAGGCCATGGTGCCCTCGGTCACATCTTTTTCCTGAATGGGACCTGATACTTCCACTGTTCCGATACAGACCACGGTACGTGCGTCATCTAGTGGATTCTTTCCAACCTGCCGAAGAAGTGGGTAAGGATGACCCTGAGGATTAATGAACTTATGAACCTAGATTTATCGCCGACCTCCGTGGCGATACCCTCGACGATTACCGCAGATACGCTTCAATACACGCCAGTGAAACGACGCCGCCGCGTCAGCCATGATGCTGGGCGCGCACTCGAAATACTTGGCCACGCGATCGAATATCTCACCGACGAATATGTTCACGAGGGCGGGTCGCCGAGATCGAGCGATGCCCAGGTGCAGGCGGTGCAACTACTAATGTCGGCAAATCGCCAAGTGTATTTCGAATGCCCGGTCGAACCCACACTGGGGGAGCGCCTTAATCATTTTCTGCATTTGAAGTCGGTCCTTATTTCGGTTGCAGAATGGCAGGGTTTCGTGGCTTTTGCGGCGCTATGGCATCGTCCTCTTCATAGGAAAGGAATAAAAGGCGCGTAGCTTTGGTTTGCTTTAAGTCAGCTCACTCCGCGTTACACCGTTGACGCATATTGTCAGTGTTAGTCTGGGGCAGTGAACCGCCTTCATAGAAGTGTATTCAGTGAGTTGCTGCCGTGGATATTGTCGCTGGCAATCGTGTGTTTTTCTGGGTCAACGGCAGCAGCAGCGCCGCCCGCGTCAGATCAGGTTGATGTAAACCCCACGTTTACTTACTCCCAATTCAAGCCCGGCATAGCGATACATATGGTTGGCTATGGCGATATGCGTTTCACCGATCCGTCGGTGACAACCGGGACTAATCCGCGGGTGCGCAAGTGGCTGGCAGAAAAGGTTGGAGAAGAACGCCCGCAGGTTTTATTGCTTACCGGCGACATGCCCTATATCGGGGGGAACGATGCGGATTGGGAGGTCTTTCGCCAGGAAACGGCAAGTTGGACAGCCAACCGCACGATCCAGTTACCCACCACAGGAAATCACGAAGTTAGAGGCGATCCGGGTAAAGGAATTGCCAACTACTTCGCAAATTTTCCAGCGACTGGCGGCCATCGCTACTATTCGGCCCTTATGGGCAGCGTGGAAGTCATATCGCTCGATATGACCTCTCCCTCCGGTGGAACCAGTCCGCAGGCGACTTGGTTTGCGGCGCAACTCGATCACTTGCCGAGCCAAGTGGAATTTCTCTTTATCCTGTATCACATACCGTGGGTGGTGGATCGGCAGTCGCAATTGTTTACAAATCTGCCTTCAAAAGAGGCGCTCACGCTGCGCCACTTGTTGGAGATTCACCTGGCCAAGCTACGCGCCAAGGTCATTGTGTTCAGCGGCCATATTCACAACTATGAGCGGTTTGAGCGAAACGGCGTCGAATACGTGACGTCTGGGGGCGGGGGGGCCGAGCCTTACCCGATTCTCTTTCGCGGATCGGCCGACCTTTATCGAGATACAGGGTTCCCGGTGTATCACTACCTGACGCTGGATTACAAAGATCGGAAGCTTCATGCGGTGATGTATAAGGTTGCGGACCCGGCAGCTGCCACGCTCACGGTGGAGGTCAAAGATGAATTCACTTTGACGGCATCGCCTGTCGCTCCGCTAGGCAACCGTAAACAGTCTCAAACGTCCGCCCATCCACGTCCCCATTAAAATTCGGCGTGTTGCTACGCATCCTTGAGTCTCAGTAGCTTTAAGTCTCAGGAGCCTATTGTCCGACTGCCAGCACCGCGAGTAATGCCAGCCACGCCACGCCCATGGCGTGCCAGTACCAGGCAGTTATATCTACCGCGATCTGACGTAATTCAATGCGCTTGAAGCGCCGCATCAGTGTCGAACATACAAGCAAAGCAAGAACGCCAATGAAGAGGTGAGCTGCGTGCAGCCCGGTGATGACATAAAAGAAGTAGCTAGCGGGGGTGGACCAGTGATTAAAGGCGAATCCTTGGGCGGTGAGCTGTCGCCAAGCCACCCACTGACCGGCGAGAAAGAGCATTCCCAGCCCTAAGGTGCCGAAGACCCAGGGCAGGGTACGCCGCAGGGCGGGATGACCCATGCCGAGCCATTCTTCAAGGACGTCAATCTCACGAAAAATGTTGTGCCGCGCGACCTCCATCGTCAAGCCGCTCAGTAACAGGAGTGCGGTATTCAAATAAAGAATTGGCGGGAGTAAAACGGGATGCCAATCGCCGATCTGTTCATGGGTGCGCGGATCCATATGGGTGCCCGCCTGGCGCGCAAAGAATAGTGCCACCAGGATGGCAAAGAACATCATGTCGCCCGCAAGTCCTGAGAAAAGAAAGAAACGGATGCGATGAAGGAGTTCGCGAGGACCGCGACGCTCATTTTTCCGGTCGTCATCGCCACCACCTCCACCTCCGCCGGTTGGCCGACGGTCTACTGGAGGCTTGCCGCCGATTCCCGGCTCTTTCCGTTCCGTTTCCGCAGGGGAATGCGTAAAGGTAGCGGGCATTGGGACCTTCTGTGCAAATTAGACTACACCACTCTAATTAGGACGCAGCCGCGTTTCAAGGGGATGGCCTAATCGAGTGAATAACCCAATCAACCTGTGTGAGACGAATCCGATCGTAGAAGTGAAGCAGAGACAAGATCGACAAATGCCTGGTGAACGCGACGGTCGCGGGTGAGTTCAGGATGGAACGTGGCTGCCATAATGTTTGCCTGGCGCACCAGGGTAGGGAGCCCATCCCGGCTGGCAAGAATCTCAATGCCAGCGCCTGTTTGAACGATTCGCGGCGCACGAATGAAAACCATTTCCAGCGGTCCACCGGCCAAAGCCGTTTCCGCAGTCAGAATTGAAGAATCAATCTGTCGACCGTACGCGTTGCGCTCCACTACCGCATCGAGCGCGCCGAGGCTTCGCTGATGGGGGTTGCGTACCTCTCGCGCCAAAAGAATTGCACCAGCGCAGGTGCCGAACACCGGGCGATGCGCGCTGAAGCCTTGGAGAGCCCCAAAAAAATCGGAGCGCTCCAGAAATTTCAACATTGTCGTCGATTCGCCGCCGGGGAGGATCAGTCCATCGAGACCGGCCAGGTCCTCGGCTTTTCGCACTTCAATGGGAACCGCACCAGACTCGATCAGCGCCTCGGCGTGAGCAGCGTAGTCGCCCTGTATCGCCAATACGCCGATGCGCGGCGGCGCAGGTTTTTCGTTCAACCCTGATCTCCTGAAAGTGTTTGCCGCTGCCGCTACCAGCCGCGCGTCTGCAGCAGTTGGGACTCTTCAAGTGCCGCTGCTGCAAGCCCCTTCATGGTGCCGGTCACCTGTTCACTGGCTTCGGCGAGAATCTTGGGATCGTTGAAATGCGTCGTCGCAATCACAATCGCCTTGGCGCGGGAGACAGCTTCTTCCCGTTCCTTGGGATTGTTCTCGACATCGAGCGGCGTTGCGCGCTCCTTCATAAAGATGCCCGATCCGACAAAAACTGCCTCCGCACCCAACTGCATCATCAGGGCCGCGTCGGCGGGCGTTGCGATTCCGCCGGCGGAGAAGTTAGGCACGGGCAGCTTTCCCGTATGCGCAACCATGCGAATCAGTTCATAGGGAGCCTGGTGCTCCTTGGCGGCGGCGTACAGTTCCTGCTCTGAGAGGACGGTCAACGCACGCATTTCGCGAGTGATCTGACGCATGTGCCGCACCGCGAACACCACGTCGCCGGTACCCGCTTCACCTTTGGTGCGGATCATGGCCGCGCCTTCGGCGATGCGCCGGAGAGCCTCGCCGAGGTTGCGCGCACCGCACACAAAAGGAGTGGTGAAGGCATGTTTGTCAATGTGGTGTGCTTCGTCAGCTGGCGTGAGCACTTCACTCTCGTCGATGAAGTCGACGCCGAGTTCCTGCAATATTTGAGCTTCGGCAAAATGGCCGATGCGCGCTTTAGCCATCACCGGGATCGAAACAGCCTGAATGATCTGCTTGATCAGACTGGGCTTCGCCATGCGGGCAACTCCACCCTCAGCGCGAATCATGGCGGGCACGCGCTCCAAAGCCATCACGGAAGTTGCGCCGGCCTCTTCGGCAATGCGGGCCTGCTCGACATTCATCACATCCATGATGACGCCGCCCTTGAGCATTTCTGCCAGGCCGATTTTGAGGCGCAGGTTGGTGCTTGTAAACCCTTTACTGTCTCCAGATTCCGGCATGTGTAAACCTCGATTCGCTACCCGTTGTGGGATCGCTGGCTGGGTGCTTAACGCTTCTTTGACTTGAACCAGTGTAGCAGCGATGCAAATTTATGGGACCGTTAGACGGGATCCGGAAGTAAGACGAGTGCATTTATTAGTCCAATCAAATCTTCTCTCTCATTTATTGGTCTTCGTACTGCTTGTTTTCAGAGCACATGGCAGCCATCAATCCATTGCAGACCTCTTCCACTGAGTTAATCCGCGATTCCCGCAGTGCGGGCGGACCGGAGATCACTAACGAGGCGTCTCTTGTGCAGTCGGCCGAGACGCTTGGGCAGCTGGGAATGCTTACGCGTAATCCGTTGCTGGCGCGGCTGCCGGTCGAGCTCGATGTCGCCGTTCCGGTGCGCGAGTTTCGGGTGCGCAACCTGCTGAACCTTGCGCCGGGACAGGTGATTGAGACGCAATGGCTCTCAGGAGATGATCTGCCACTGGCAGCGGGGGCGGCGCAGTTGTTCTGGAGCGAGTTTGAAGTCGTCGAATCGCGGCTGGCGGTGCGTGTCACCCGGCTGGCATGAGAAATCCTTAATGTGCTGTGTGCGATGCAAGAGAGGCAAGGGGCTGTGAAGGCAATGATGCAAAACCAGGGAAGCGACGAATCAGGGAAGGGATTAGCTGCTTGGCTGATGAGCCGGCTGAGGCGTAATCCTCAAATTCAGCCGCGGTTGGCGCTGCTCGAGCGGGTGACGCTGGCGCCACGGCAATCGCTGGCGCTGGTCGAAGCAGAAGGACGGCGATTCCTGATCGCCACTTCTCCTGAGGGTGCGCCATCGTTCTACGCGCTCGATGAACGGGCTCAGCGCGCGCCGCAGCGCCGTCAGTCGCCGGCCGCTCGTCCCGCGGGAAGAGTCTCTTGGTAGCCGTTTGGACATTGGCGCGGGTAGCGGCCTCGGCTCCAGCGCCGTTGCTGCCGGACTTAAGCAGTCGCCTTCACTCTTCCGATTCCACGCCCTGGACTATTCTTTTCGCACTCACGCTCATAACCCTTCTGCCCGCCATCCTGATGTGCATGACGCCATTGGTTCGTCTGCTGGTAGTTTTTCATTTTTTGCGCCAGGCACTGGGAACGCAGACTGCCCCTTCCAATCCAACGCTGCTGGGGCTGGCCTTGATGATGACCTGGTTTCTGATGACGCCGGTTTTGAACCAGGTGGATCAGCAGGCAGTCGAGCCATATCGCGCTGGGCAGGTCACGGGTTGGGAAGCCATCGACCGGGGGGCGCAGCCGGTGAAGACTTTTTTGTTGCGCTACGCACGAGAAAAAGACTTGGCGCTGTTTACGGCCGCGGGGCAGATTGCCCGTCCCGACAAGGCGACGGACTTGCCCATGCGGGTAGTGGTTCCGGCCTACATTCTTTCTGAATTGAAAGCCGGCTTTGCCATCGGCGCGGTCTTGTTCCTGCCGTTTCTGCTTATCGACATGGTGACCGCAGCGATCACGACATCGATCGGCATGTTCCAGTTGCCACCGGTGGTGGTGTCGACGCCCTTGAAAATTCTGCTGTTTGTGATGGTGGACGGCTGGAATCTGCTGGCCGGTTCACTGTTGAAAAGCTTTTAGGGAGACGCGCATGACACCTGACATGGTTGCCGAGTTGCTACGCCAGTTAATGAAGGAAGCCATGATCCTGTCCGCACCTGTATTGATTGCGGCGGTACTGCTTGGCTTCGTTTTGAGCCTGTTGCAGACCCTGACCAGCCTGCAGGAGCAATCGCTCACCAGTGTGCCGCGCCTGGCTGCGGTGGCCTTGATTCTGCTGGTCGGGATGCCATGGTTTTTGAGTCGGATGGCCGTGTACACGCGCGTCTTGTTAAGCGATTTGCACCGTTACCTGGGCTAGTTCGGAGAAATAGCCAATGCCTGAATGGAATACGTTTTTGAGCGCCATGACGCTGGCCCTGGTCCGGGTGAGCGGAATGGTGGCTTTCGCGCCTTTTTTTTCGGCGTCGGCGCTGCCCATGCGGGTGAAGGCGATCTTCGCCGGGGCGGTCGCATTTCTACTCGCGCCGCTGGTCGCTACGCTGCCCAACGCGCGCGCAGAGCTCAACTTTTCCGCCCTGCTGGGGGAGTTGGCGGTAGGCCTGGTCTACGGACTCACGCTCGCGCTATTGAACGAGATGCTGATGTTTGCCGGTCAGATTGCGGGCGTTCAATTCAGCTTTTCGATGGTCAATTTGCTTGACCCGACTTCGTCGATTCAGACCCCACTGATGGGGGAGCTGTTTCAACTGATGGGCACGCTGGTGTTGCTTGGGGCCGGTCTTGATCGCATCCTGCTGGCATCCATGGTGCGCAGTTTTCGCGTCGTTCCTCTGGGGACTTACGCGCTCGCCCCGGCCACTGCCCTGGCAATTGTGCACGCCGCCGGAGGCATCTTTTTAGCTGCTGTTGAGTTGGCCGCGCCGCTGCTCGCTGCCACCATGCTGGTTGAGATTGCGATTGCCTTGATGGGCAAGCTCAGTCCGCAGTTGCCGGTCATGTCGCTGACCGTGCCTTTGAAAACACTCACCGGCTTCGGCATCCTGGCAGGCTCGTTGGCGCTCTGGCCGCGATTTATCGAGTCGCGCTTTGCCGGATTGCTCGATCTGGCCGAGCGACTCATCGCGCAACCCGGCACAGGCGCTGCCGTCGGCCTGGGAGGGTAACGCATGCCCGGAGAGCGCACCGAACAGGCAAGTCCGCATCGCCGCGAGAAAGCGCGCAAAGATGGGGATATTCTGCATAGTCGCGAATTCTCTGCGGCGGCGGGCACATTGGCGGGAGTGATGACGCTGGGCATTCTGGGCAGCAAAGCGATGGAAGCGTGGCAAACCAGCTTTGCCGGGTTTCTCGATCTTGGCCGGGCGAGCCGGTGGGAGCCTTCCGAGATTGAACCGACTCTGAACGCGATACGGCGGCTGACCATTTCATTCTTGATGCCTATGGGTGTGGTGATGGCCGCGGTCGCGGCTGCCGCATTGGGCGTGGGCATGGTGCAAACCGGCGGCATCAACTTCAATGTTGGCTCCATCGGCTTTCGGCTGGATCGGATCAATCCGCTCTCGAATATCAAGAATCTGTTTTCGCTGCGCGCAGCCGCGCGCCTGGGCAAGTCTCTGCTTCCAGCCAGTCTGCTGGCCGTCTTCGCAGTGCAGCGCATCGCGCGCCAGTTGAGCGTGCCGCCGTTCTCGACGGTGCGGCTCGAGATGCTCGCGGCAGACGTTTACGGCTTGTTGCTGGCCGCGGCCTGGCTGTTGTTTGGCTGGGCAGCCATCGATTATGTCGTCGAATGGCGCAGCCGCGAATCGCGCTTGAAGATGAGCCGCGAGGATATGCGCGACGAGTTCAAAGAGCAGGAGGGCAGCCCGCAGATTCGCAACCGCATTCGCAGTCTGCAGCGCCAGATGCGCCGGCGCAGGGTCAAGGCGGATGTATCGAGAGCGGCGGTGGTGCTCGTCAATCCGACCCATTACGCGGTGGCCCTGGGTTTCGATTTCGCCACCATGGATGCGCCCAAAGTGTTGGCCAAGGGCCGCAATTTGCTGGCAGAGGAAATCAAGTCGGAGGCGCGCTGGGCGGGCGTGCCGATCATTGAAAATCCGCCTCTGGCTCGTTCAATCTATCGCTCGGTCGAGGTGGGCCAGGCCATTCCCGTCGACCTGTACGCGGCAGTCGCGGCAATTCTCGCCTATCTCTATCGGCAACGGGTTGAGGCTGAGATGCGCGAGCGGCGCACGCGGGAGGCTAGAGATCGGGCCAGTGCCGGGTTTAGCGGTTTCAAGGGCAGGGCAACTGCGAATGCAGCCGCGCGCGCCCCCGCGGTGGTGATTCCGTCCTTTGACAATGCGCCGCATGCCAACCAGCCGACCTTAGGGGGATCGCAATGAGTACAGCCGCACTTGCCGTTACCACTGTGGCGCCGGGTTCCATTCTGCATCGGCTGCGGGAATATGTGCTGCCTCTCGGCGCCATCAGTGTGATTTTTGTCATGCTGATTCCGCTGCCGGCGTTCTGCCTGGATTTTTTGCTGGCACTGTCAATGGCGGCATCAATCATCGTCTTTCTTTCGGCCGTGCAGATTCGTCGCGCCGTCGAATTGTCGGTATTCCCGACACTGTTGTTGCTGCTCACACTTTTCCGGCTCTCGCTGAACATCGCTTCCAGCCGCCGCATCCTGCTGCACGGATCGGAGGGCACGGGCGCCGCAGGAAAGGTGATCGAGGCCTTCGGGCAATTCGTTGTGGGCGGAAATTATGTGGTCGGCTTCGTACTCTTTCTCGCCCTGATCGCAATCCAGTTTTTGGTTGTCTCTCATGGAGCGGTACGCACCGCGGAGGTTACAGCGCGGTTCACTTTAGACGCCCTGCCGGGCAAGCAGATGGCCATCGATGCCGACATGAGTGCCGGTTTGATCGATGAGGCAGAAGCACGAAAACGGCGACAAGCCATCGCGCGCGAAGCGGAATTCTATGGCGCAATGGATGGGGCTGCGAGATTTAATCAACGCGATTCACTGGCCACCATTCTGATCACGGCAATCAACATCATTGCAGGGCTGCTGATCGGCACCTTGCAGCAGGGCATTGATCTGAGCGAAGCAGCGCGCACCTACACCGTGCTGACGGTGGGGGACGGCCTGGTTACGCTGATTCCTTCGTTGCTGGTTTCCGTGGCAGGCGGCATTACTCTGACCCGCGCCAATTCCGCTGGAATGCTGGGTGCCGAAATTCGCCAGCAACTGCTGGCCCGTCCCGCGACTCTCTATTCGGCCAGCCTGGTTTCAGGAGCGATGTGCCTGATCCCGGGGCTGCCCACGTTGACGTTTCTTTTAATCGCTGGAGCCTTGTTCTGGGCGGCGCGCCGGGTTGAAGCCGCGGCGCGCACGGCTACTCCGCTAGAGATCGGCCCGGTCGAGAAGAAGAAGGCGGAGCAGGCGCAGGGTTCCGACCTGGCCGGGCTGTTGCGGCTTGAAGAGTTGACCTTGGAAATTGGATTTCAACTCATCCCGCTGGTCGATGAAAAGCAGGGCGGACAACTCTTGAACCGGGTGCGCGCGCTGCGCCGCCATCTTTCCGCCGAAATGGGATTTCTGGTTCCCCCGGTGCACATCTCTGACAACCTGCGTCTGCGACCGCGTGAATACCGGTTTTCATTGCGGGGTCTTGAGATCGGCCGTTGGCAGACCGAGGGCGCGCAGCTTTTGGCTGTTTCAGGGGACCCCGGAAGGCGGCCGCTGCCGGGCAAAGAGGCTCGCGAACCCGCGTTTGGAGTGCCCGCAGTTTGGATCGCGCCTCAGATTGAGGACCAGGCCATCGCCGCCGGGTATTCCGTGGTCGATGCGGTCACAGTGATTACCACGCATCTCGGCGAGTTGATCCGCCAGCATGCGCATGAGCTGCTGGGACGCGCCGAAGCCAAGCGACTGATGGACACGTTGAATGATAGTCATCCCAAGTTGCTCGAAGAATTAGTGCCCAAACTTCTCACCCTGGGCGAGGTTGAGAAGGTGCTCGAACAGCTATTGCGCGAGCGCGTGTCCATCCGCGACATGGGATCTATTCTCGAAGCGCTGCTCGAGATGGCGCCCGTAAACAAGAGTCAGGTAGCACTGGTTGAGGCCGCGCGCCAGGCGATGGGCCGTCGCCTGGTGCAGCCGCTGCTCGACAACGATGGGCAATTGCCGGTCTTGCTGCTCGACCCTGCTCTCGAAGAGGAAATCCTTTCTACGCTCTCGCCCGAAACTGGTCAGCGGCTGCTCTCTGCGGCGACCGCGCCGGGAACCCCAGTGGTACGACGTCTAGCCGATTCTGTGAGGCTTCTAATCGGTGCGTCCTCTGCCTCGGCCCTTCCCGTGCTGCTTTGTCCGAGTCCGGCCCGCTACCACGTCAAGCGCTGGTTAGAGCCGGTGCTGCCGCGGTTGGCGGTTGTAGCGGCGGGAGAGATTCCACCCGAGGTTCGATTGCGGCCGGTAGGAACGGTGCGTTGAGAACCGGGAATCGGTTTACGGCTTTGGCGTCAGGTGGCGGAGTTGGCCACAAGGCCCGATCCACAAGAATTGAGAAGGGGCTGCGATGGGAATGGGGACAGATACAGCAGGGACGCCGCGTACACCACGACGCGGAGTGATCGCCGACGGATATCCACCGGCGGTGGCAGGAGCCCAGATATTGAGCGGAGAGCAGGAGCGCGTGTTGCTCGACCATTTGCCCATCGTGCGCTTTCTGGCGCGGCGCATCCACGAGCGTTTGCCCCAGCATGTCGACATTGAAGACCTTGTCTCCGCAGGCGTGGTGGGTTTGATGGACGCGTTCAGCAAGTTCGATCCAACCAAAAAGGTACAGTTTCGCAGTTATGCACAGTTCCGTATCCGCGGGGCGATTCTGGATAGTCTGCGCACGCTCGATTGGAGTCCGCGGGAGTTGCGCCGCAAGGGCCGGGCGGTCGAAGAATCGATTCGCGTGTTGACCGCACGTTTGGGACGGGCACCTGGAGAAGTGGAAGTTGCCGCCGAGCTAAGTCTGGGTCTGGCGCAATATCAACAATTGCTGGGCGAATTGAAGGGGCTCGAGATTGGCACCCTGCATGTCGAGCGCAATGAGGATTCCGGCGAAGAAGAGCTGGCCTACGTTCCCGGACGTCCCGAAGAGGATCCGCTATTTTGCTGCCTGCGCGGCGAGCTGGAGGGTCGTCTTTCTGAAGCGATCACCAACTTGCCGGAGCGGGAACGGCTGGTGATGACCCTCTACTATTACGAGGAAATGACCATGCGCGAGATCGGCCTGGCCATGGGCGTCGTCGAATCGCGGGTGTCGCAGGTCCATGCGTCGGCGGTCGTCCACCTGCGGGCGGGGCTCAAGGATCTGGCCGCATCTGGCGCATTCGAGCACGGCCGTTCGCGAAAGCATGTTTCGTATGCACGCGGGTGAGCGGAATCTTCAAGCGCAGGGTGGATATGCGGAGCTGAGCAGCTAAGGCAAGGTTGGAGCATTGATGGAAAAGACTCTTAAGCAGGATGAAATCGATGCATTGTTTGAGGCAGCGCGCACCTCCGCCGAGGCCGCTCCAATTGAAGTGCGGGCGCGTGTGACGCCGTACAGTTTTGCCTCGGCGGGACAAATTTCAAACGAACAGATGCGTGCCATCAGCATGTTGAACGATCTGTTTGCGCGCAACCTGACCCACAATTTATCGGCATGGTTGCGCAGCCGTTTTCAGGTCAACCTGGTTTCAGCCGAGCAGATCCCGTTCAACGAATTTCTGATGCGCATACCTGAAATCAGCTACGTGGCCTCAATACGCCTTGAGCCGCTGGGCGCGCTGTCGGTGATGCAACTTGACCTTGCCCTGGCACCGCCGATTATCGATTTGTTGCTCGGCGGCGAGGGCAAAGAGGGTCCGCTGCGCGAGCTGACCGATATTGAAGAAGCCATTCTCGCCAGCCTGGTCGAGATTATCTGCAGGGAGTTGACTTCAGCATGGCAGCCGGTGGGGTTGAGTTTCAATTTTGAACGACGTCAGATGCAAACCCAGGTGGCGCGGATCATGTCGGTGAATGAGAAGACGCTTTGCCTCAGTTTTGAGATTCGCATGCCGCATGGCTCCGGTCTGCTCAACCTTGCATTTCCAGCCGTGGTGGCGAATACCATCCTGCGCCGCCTCACCTCCGATTGGGGCAGGCGGCGGCGGCACGCGCCCGAGACCCGCACCCGCATGGAAACCGCGGTAAGGCAGATTCGTTTTGGCGGTGCTTTGCAGTTACCTGCGGTGCGCCTGGCGGCAAGCGCCCTTGAGAACCTGCAGCCGGGTATGATCCTGCGTCTCGATCAGTCGGCCAGCATCTCGCCGCAATGGTGTGTAGGCGGGCAGCCGTTGTGGAAGGCACAGGCATTGCGGCAGGGCGCGCATCGCGCCGCCCGTATCGCCGCTCCTGCCCCAGGGGGGAACGCATGAACACCTATATCGATTGCTGGATTTCAGTAGCGACAGCGCTCTTTGCGCAGGCTCTTGCCGGGGAACCGCAGCTTGCCGAATCCCTGCCCAAGCCGATGGGGGCTGGGGCGCGCAGCTTTGTCACGACGCTCACAGGAGACGAGGCGGGAAACTTTTCAGTTGTTTTAGATGCGACCATTTTTGAAGCGCCTTTGATGGGGGATGGCGCTGACCAGAAGGCCGGCTGGGCAGAGTTACTGCGCGAGGTGGCCGATGCCGCCGCCGGCGAACTGCTGGCCAAGACAAGCAAGAAATGCCGGGTTGAGGAGTTCAAAGAAACCGGCGCACCAAGCCAGATATCGCGCGCGTTTCAACTCAAGTCATCAAGTGGCACCTGGACGATCGCAGTGAGGGATGAAGTGCGCGCTGTACAGTCCAGTGAAGCAAGGCCCAACGAAGCAAGGCCCAAGGATGCGCCAGCGGTCACAGAGAGCGCTTCCCCGTCGCCGCCCGTTTCTTCGGCGACCGGGATCAGCCCCGCCATTGAACTACTACTCGATGTGGAACTAGAAGCTGCGCTGCGTTTTGGGTGCCGCGAAATGCCGTTGGGAGAGATTCTCGACCTTGGCCCAGGAGACGTTGTCGAACTGGACCGTCACATCGCCGATCCGGTGGACTTGATTGTAGGAGACAAGATTGTGGCTCGCGGAGAAGTGGTGCTGGTCAATGGCAATTTCGGTCTGCGCATTACTGAAGTGGCTACGCCGCGCATGCGTCTAGAGAGCATACGATGCTTGTTCTAAATCGTCGAACCTCGGCTTCCCTCTTAAGACGTTCTGCAGCGTCGGTTCAGTCTGCCCTTTCGTCTTTTCAACCAGAACATGACGCGGCTGTTGGCTACGACGGGGTCGCGGCAGGCATTGATTTCCGTCCGGGATTTTTTGGCACCTGTGCCAATGCAGACTGCCACTCCGGCTGGCTTCATTTGTGGCGCAGCCGTTCGGTGCCGGTGTTTGAAGGTGGTTGGACTTGCTCCCCTGAATGTACGGCCGCACGATTGCGGGGTGCTGTCAGCCGCGAACTCGACGGACGCGGCGCGATGGCGCGCGAGGGGCACCGTCATCGCATTCCGCTGGGCTTGTTGATGCTCGAGCAAGGCTGGATTACGCAGATTCAATTGCGTCGCGCTCTGGTGGCGCAGAGGGCCGCCGGTAGCGGTCGCCTGGGCGAATGGCTGGTGCAACAGCATGCGGTAGACGAGACAAAAGTCACCCGCGCGCTCGGGGTCCAGTGGAGCTGTCCGGTGATTCCGCTGGAGGGCGCGGACGCGGGGTCGCTCACTACAGCAATGCCGCGCCTGTTTGTGGATGCGTTCAGTGCGTTGCCGGTCCGCCTCGCTGCGGGAAAGATGTTGTACCTCGGGTTTGCGGAAAGCCTCGATCCGGTCCTTGCGCATGCGGTTGGACGGATGACCGGGTTGCGCGTGGAGTGCGGTGTAGTGCGGTCGTCCCTATTTCGCCCTGCCCATACCACGATGCTCAATGCAAAGTTTCCATCGGTCGAACTGATTGAGGCTACCTCCGCGACGGCTGCCGCGCATTCACTGGCGCGCTCCGTGGAGCGGTCGCATCCCATCGCCTCTCGCCTCGTGCGGGTGCATGACTGCCTCTGGCTGCGGATGTGGTTGCGCCCGCAACATGGGCCGCTGCCCGAAACCCAGTCGGTAGAGGACGTCGTTTGTTCGATCGTCCCGCTTTGACCTTGGTGCGAAAGTGCTGACCCAAAAGATCGGTTTCATGGATCGCACCTTGCGGCCGATAAACAACCAGGCAGAGGAGTTGCAATGAGTGAAATTCGAGCGTTGATTGTGGATGATTCCTCGGTGATGCGCAAAATTGTGGAACGTGCGCTTCGCCAGGCTGGTCTTACGACGATGCTGGTGTTTGAGGCGGGCAGCGGCACCGAGGCAATCGAGGTGCTTAAAACCATGCAAGTCGACCTGATTCTGTCCGACATCAACATGCCATTGATGGATGGGCTTGAATTCGTTCGTCAGATACGCGCCCAGAATTTAGCGCCAGGTGTTCCCGTAGTGATGATTACCACCGAGTCGAGCGAAGAACATGTGAAGCAGGCGATCGAGGCCGGGGCGCGGGGATATATACGAAAGCCTTTTACCGCTGAACAGGTTAAAGAACGGGTTTTACCGCTGCTGAATGCGGCATGACAGGGAGGTATCCGCATGTTGCTGAACGGAATTAGAAACGCAGCGATCGTCCACCGGTGGGACCACAGCGAAACGGAGCAAGCGATGTCTTTATCTTTGCGGGACTCAATGCACCTGGTCTGTGATCCTGAGAATCTGGAAGCCAGTGTGCAAGAAGTTTTTCAGACGATGCTGGGCGTACAGTGTCAGCGAGTAGTTGGGCCGGCGGCGGTGCGGCCGAAGGCTGAGGAAGAAACCGTGACCGCGGTGGTCGGCTTTGGCGGTCTGCTCAGCGGAGCATGCTTGTTTAGCTGTAACGGGTCGGCGGCAATGAAAGTGGCCAGCCTTATGACCGGCACGGAATTCGATACCATCGACGACACCGTCAAGGACGGCATCGGCGAGATATGCAACATGCTTGCGGGCGGCTGGAAAAGCAAGGTCCCAGATCTGGCGGCAAACTGCGGATTGTCGGTCCCGGCAGTAATTTCCGGACGCGACTATAACCTCCATGTGCAGGCTCCCGAATTTCAACTGCGCCATGCTTATCGCTTTGATGGCGCCGGTTTTGAAGTGACGATCGTCTGCGACGGTTTGCAATAGTCCTGGGCTGTCTCAGGGCCTGGTCGGTGTACGGGCCGCTCAGATCCGCACCGATGGTAGAGCAAGGAAAGCAAGCGGCAGACGCCGCATGCTTCGGGTTGGCCTGTCGCGGAACTGCGTCTCAGAGTTGCGCCGATGTGTTCGGTCTAACTCCATTTCTTTTCATGCGCGCTTGATTCTGAAAATTTTCCAACCTTTCCCCTTTTCTTTCGGCCCTCCATCTGCACTCCTTCATCTCAAAAGGAGTCGCGCCATGGACAGTGGGTATTATGCCGCGTTGACGGGACTGATAGCGCGCACCCAGGCTCTCGACACTGCCGCCGCAAATCTGGCCAATGCCCAGACTCCGGGCTATCGCGCCGAGCGCGAATATTTTCGCTCAGTAGTGCTCGGCCCCGATGGAAATGACTCGCAACTTGGGCAGACCGTGAATAACTACGGATTGCTGGGCGGCGATCGGCTGAGCATGGCTCAGGGCGCTTTGCAGCAGACCGGAAATCCCCTCGACCTTGCCATTCAGGGAGAAGGTTTTTTTGAGGTCGCGACAGCGGCCGGTACACGGTTTACCCGGGATGGCAGCTTTCATCGTTCGCAGGGCGGAATGCTGGTGACGTCCGAGGGTCAGCAGGTGCTTTCGACAACCGGCAAGCCGATTGCGATTCCACCGGGAGAAGTTTCCGTGGGGGCCGACGGAGTCGTTTCAGTCGCCGGCGGCGCAGTGGCCACAGTGGGTGTGTTCACGTTTGCTGCCAGCACCCAACTCACTCCCGAAGGAGCGAATCGGTACGAAGCGCCCCAAGGCGTCGAGGCGGTCCTGTCGAAGAATGCCTCGGTGCGGCAAGGGAATATTGAGAACGCCAACCAGGACGTGATTCAAGGAACGCTAGACCTGATCATGATGCAGCGGCAGGCAGAGATGATGCAGAAGGCTCTGACTGTGTTCCACACCGAGTTTAACAAGATCGCGACTGAGGAATTGCCCCGTGTATAGGGGCATGCTTCGGATGCAGAGCGAGGTAAAGAAATGATTCGTGCACTATATACAGCGGCGAGCGGGATGAGCGCCCAGCAGATGAACCTCGACACCATTGCGAATAATCTGGCCAATTCCTCGACTACAGGATTCCGCCAATTGCGCCTGCAGTTTCAAGACATGATCTACCAGAATCTGATTACTCCCGGCGCGGCCCAAAGCCAGTCGACGGTGTCAGCGGGCTTGCAGATTGGACTTGGCACCAAATCGGCTGCCACCGAGGTCATCATGACGCAGGGCGCGCTCAATCAGACGTCCAATCCTCTCGACGTGGCCATTGAGGGGCCAGGATTCTTTCAGGTGCAACGTCCGGACGGAACCATCGCCTACACGCGCGCGGGGCAGTTTCACTTGAACAATCAAGGAACGATTGTGACTACCGACGGCGATCCTGTGCTGCCCAACATCACCATCCCATCGAATGCGACCGCCGTTACGATCACCCAGTACGGCGTGGTGAACGCGACTCTCTCCGGTCAGCAGAATCCTTCCCAACTGGGGCAGTTGCAATTGGCTACGTTTCCTAATCCGGGCGGGCTCGCGAGCATGGGATCGAACTTGCTGCAGTCGACTCTTAGTTCCGGCGACGCGGTGCTCGGCAATCCGGGCGGAGCGGAAGGGCTGGGAACCTTGCAACAGGGCTACCTGGAAAATTCAAACGTGGACGTCGTGACGGAGTTCGTGCAGATGGTTCTGGCTCAGCGCGCCTACGAATCGAATTCCAAAGTCATCAAGGCTGCCGACGATATGTACTCGCAGATCAACAACATGACGCACTAAACTGAGGAATTGGATGAGGTATTTGCAGCTTTGGTGTCGCAGGATGTTGTTGATTTGCTCCCTGGCACTTATCTGGGATCAGGCAAGCTTCTCCCAATCAGTACACGTGGCCAGATCGCGGTTGGGCGTGGCGCCACTTACACAAGCCATCGAACCGGGGCGCCCAGTATTGGTCCGCGAAATAGCGGATCTTACTACCAAGTCGCGCTGGCTTCTGTTGCGCAACGCAGTCAATCCTGGCGGGCCGGGCCGGCTGATGCAGGAGAAGATCGAGAATGCCGGATTGGCAACGCCGGGTAGCGCAGGCGGCCATATCGATTCTTCACTCCGGGATACCTCTGTGCTGCCTCCGATTATTCGTGCCGGTGACCGGCTGGTGATTTCGGAACAGAGTCTTAAACTCGACGCGCGTTTTGACGGCGTGGCGATGCAGCCCTCGGCGGCGGGTGGGTCTTTCCACGTTCGCCTGAAATTCAACGGCAAAATCATGATTGCGATTGCCCAAGCGCCCGGGCGTGCAACGCTTTGTCCTTTGGCCGAACAAGGCGGAGCGCGATGACGCGGCTCAGTCGCACTTCGATGTGGTTGGCTCTGTTGCTGACGACGCTTCCGCTGACGTTGACCGCGCGCAAGCAGAAGGTGGCTAATCCAGCAAAAACTCCGCCGCAGCTGGCATTGCTCGCTTACATTGAGCGGGTGCATGCGCAGCAGGCTGCGGAAGTCAGGACCGCAGGATCGATCTGGAGCCCGGACGGCCGGTTGGTGCGCCTGGGGACGGATGCCAAGGCAGCGCGACTGCACGATGTCGTGTCCATCGTGGTGATTGAGAGCCTGGCCGCATCTACGGATGGCCAGGTCAAGAATTCGCGCGCGTCGAACGCCCGATCTTCCGTCACATCGCTGTTTGGCGCTCTCAAGGCTGCAAACAATCTGCAAAACCTGGTCGGCCAAAATTCGGCGTCAGGACTTACGGCGCAGGGACAAAGCTCAACCAATTCCAGTCTGGCTACGACCTTTGGAGGCGAGGTTGTCGACGTTTTGCCCAATGGCATGCTGGTGGTGCAGGCGACGCGTCAACTGACCTTTTCGCAACAGACACAACTCATCAAGTTGCGAGGCCTGGTGCGGCCTGAGGATGTAAGCGCTCAAAACCAAGTGCTCTCGACTGCGATGACAGACCTGGAACTTGAAGTGACCGGCAAAGGCATCGTCAGCGACTCCACCTACAGGCAAAATCCGCTGGTGCGGCTACTGGAAAAGTTGGTGATTTTTTAGTCTGGAAGCGCTCAGGTGAAGGGGCAGGGAACTGGCACGAGTCAAACACCGTGGTCGCACCGAAGATACTACCGAGGCGGGAAATGCTGAAGAATCCAACAAGAGTGCGCACGATGGAAGTCCGCTGCTCTGTCTTTCTATTTCGAGCCGTTATCATCGCTGCGTTTGCGATGTGCGCCGCGTTTGCCGAAAGCGAGAGGCCCAGTCAATTGGCGCGCATCAAAGATGTCGCTACTATTGAAGGCATTCGCGACAACCAGCTTGTCGGCTATGGACTAGTGGTTGGTTTACGCGGCACCGGAGACAGTTCGCAGACCGTGTTCCCGGCGCAAACCCTGATCTCGGCGCTGGAGCGGATGGGCATCACCGTTCCGCAAACAGGCTCGAACAGCGCCAGCAACATGCAGGTCAAAAATATGGCTGCGGTTTTTGTCGTGGCCACGCTGCCTCCGTTCAGCCGGCCTGGATATCGGATGGATATCACCGCATCCTCTGCCGGAGATGCTCGTTCTCTGGAAGGCGGCATCCTGTTGATGACTCCGCTGTATGGACCCGACGGACAGGTGTATGCGCAGGCACAGGGATCGCTGGTGCTGGGCGGCTACGTCGCTTCAGGGGGCGGCAGCACGCGGCAGATGAATCATCCCACCACCGCGCGCATTCCCGGCGGAGCACTGGTGGAGCGGCCTGTGCCGTTCGACTTGACCCAGATGCGGACCGTGAGCGTGGTGTTGAACGATGCCGACTTTCATACTGCGGAGCGCATGGCGGCTGCCGTAGACACGGCCCTCGGAGCCAGGCGCGCGCACGCCGTTGACAGTCGTCGCGTCGAAGTGGCGCCTTTGCACGGCGAAGACATGGCGGTGCTGCTCGACAAGGTGGAAGCAGTGGAAGTTGAAGTCTTCCCGCGAGCGCGCGTGGTGGTCAATGAGCGTACCGGAACGGTCGTGATTGGCGGCACTGTGCGGTTGCAGCCGGTATCCATTTTGCACGGTGGATTGTCGGTCAACGTGGTTTCAGAGACGATGGTCTCGCAGCCGAACGGCTTGTCTGGCGGAACGACGCAGGTGGTGCAACAGACCAGCGTGCAGGCCGAGGACAAACCGGTCAATCGCATTGAATTGAAAGCTGGCGCGACCGTCGAAGACCTGGTATTGGAGTTGCAGCGGACCGGGGCCGGTGCGCGGGACGTGATCTCAATCTTGCAGGCGATGAAAGAAGCCGGCGCACTCGAAGCTGACCTCGAAGTGCTGTAGCGGAGGATCTTAGATGAACGCGATCGATAGTATTGCTCCATCGGCAACGGCCCAGAGCAGCGGCGCTTCGCCACGCTTGGTGCGGGCAGCACACGAGTTTGAAGCACAGTTGATGAAAGAACTCTTGAAGCCGATGACCGCTCACGATGCGCTTACGGGCGATCAGGATGGAGACGTCGACGGAGGTTCCGAAGGAGTGCTAGGTGAGTTTGCCTCAGAGGCTCTGGGCCGATCACTCAGCGAACAAGGCGGCCTGGGCATCGCCAATAGCATTCTGCACAGTTTTTCCCATAGCGGGAACGGTTCCAGAACTGCAATCTCATTTGGGAACATTGCTGGAGATCATGCATCAATGAGCAAGAAATAGCTACAGTTATAAGAGGTCTTGCCGATAGGAACCTCAAGGAGAAATGCGCATGGAAATCAGAAGCAATACGGAAGGTTTGCAGACCCTTTTGGGAGTGCCTTCGACAGCGCCGGCTCAGAGCCAGCAGGTTCGCAACGGCGCGGCGGCCGGTCAGGGCGCGTTTGTTGGCGATCATGCCACTCTTAGTAGTGCCGGGACAGAAGTTTCGCAAAGCGCTGCGGACGGCGGCGTACGTCCGGAGAAGGTAGCTGCGATTCAAGCTGCACTGGCGGCTGGGACCTATAACGTACCGGCGGCCGCCATAGCCAGCAAGGTAGTAGATGCCATGCTGGCCGGAACTGGGGAACGCAAGTAGAAGTGTCGAGAATCGTTGTCGGTGCGGAGCATGTGACGGTCGGGCTCACTACGACCGTGCGTTTTGGCAGACTGCGAAGTTGGACTTAAGGAGTATGCAGAGATCGTGAAGGCGCGAACCCATCCCGAGCTGAAAGAGATTATCGCAGCGGCTTCGAAGGCGCTGGCCTGCCTGGATGCAGAGCGGCTTGAGGAACTGGCATTTTCATGCCAGGCCTTGAACCGCGACTTGAGCCCGGACGACGAGCAATGGCGCACGGAAATGGCTCGGGAGTCGAATGAGTCGGCTCATGAGATGGCAATTTTTGCCCGCGTTCTCGAAGCCACACGCGCCAATCTCAAGGTGATGAATCGCTTGCGCGAATTACGTGCGGACCGGTCGCAGTTTGGGTATGAGCCCGAAAAGGATTGGACCGGGAATGTGAGTCAACGTGGGGTCGATTAGTTCGGCTTTCAATCTCATCTCGTCGGCTCTTGAGGCCGATCAGTCGGCGCTGAACATTGTGTCGAACAATGTTGCCAATGCCAACACCCCTGGCTACACGCAGGAGGTGCCCAATTGGCGAGAGAATCAGCCGGTCGAGATCAGCGGTGTGACATATGGCACGGGCGTTACCGAAACCGGGCCAACCTCGGTGCGTGATCGTGTGCTGCAGGAGCGGCTTGATCAGCAGCAACAGATGGCGTCGTCCTCCGGCACACGGCTGGCCGGATTGAACTCGGTTCAATCGCTCTTCACGCCGGATTCTGGCAAGGCCAGTTCGCGAGCCGGCGATATCGGCAGCGACCTCAGCAACTTCTTCGACTCATTTTCTTCACTCGAAGCCAATCCAACAGACAATGCACTCCGTCAGCAGGTTCTTTCAACCGCTTCAACGCTGGCGGGCGATATTTCAAACGCAGCAGCCAGCCTGAACGCGCAGAAGTCGGCGCTCGATCGAGAGGCAAGCGGCGTTACGGGCCAAGTCAATGCGCTGACATCTACGATTGCTAAACTCAATATGCTAATTCAATCTACGTCGCCCAGTGCCGATGCAGGCGTGCTTGAAGATCAGCGCCAGCAGGACTTGAGCGCGCTCTCTCAATTGATCGGGATCAACCAGATCACCACTGAGAACAATGGGCTCTCGATCACGACCACTTCCGGTCAGACGCTGGTCTCGGAGGGGTCCAGCTTTGCGTTGACGAACGGCACGGTGAACGGCGCTACACACTTTTTTGTTGGAACGCACGACGCGACGTCGGAGCTAACCAGCGGGGGCGGGCAACTGGGCGGATATCTGACCGCGCGCGATAACGATATTCCTGCAGTGCTCTCTGCTCTCGACCAACTCGCTCATGACGTGAGCACCAACGTCAACACGCAGAACAATTCAGGAACAGGTCTGAACGGAGTCGAAGGTACGGGGACAAACGCGGCCGGGACGATTGGGTCGGGAACAACTCCTCTTTACATCTTCACGCAGTCAGCCAGTGTTGCGGGAAGCGCGGCCGCGATGGCGGTAGTGATGACAGACCCCAATCAGATTGCGGCAGGGGCATTTGGTGCTGGAACCGGAGACAACGCGAACCTCATCGGCCTCGCCATGCTGGGAAAGCAGGCGGTCGTCAACGGCCAATCGCCGGTTAATTTTTATTCCAGCATGGTCACTACGCTGGGTTCAACGGTGGCACAGGTGCAGACAGAAAACACCGCGCAAACGGCATCGGTAACGCAGTTGCAGACGCAGCGAAACTCGCTTTCGAGCGTCAGCTTGAACGATGAAGCGGCACTCATGCAGCAAATCGAGCGCAGTTATCAAGCGGCGTCGCAAGTGTTCACCATGTTAGACAGGCTGATGAGTTCGGCATTGAATCTTGGGGTTGCGACGGCGGTTTCTTGAGTTGCGATATGTACTATGCGACGCGTTGCACGATGGCTTACGGCCAGGGAGAAATGAATGCGGGTTGATCCGTTTTACGTAACCAACCTAGTAAGTGCACTGGATCAGACCCAGTCAGCTCAGCAACAGTTGACTGCGCAGTTGTCGAGCGGGGTGCGCATCAATGCGCTGAGCGATGATCCGGTGTCGGCGGGGCGCAATGTTTTGCTGCTCGACCAGATGCAGCAGGACGATTCGTTTACGCAAAGCTCAAGCATGGTGACGGGGCAATTGCAGGTTGCCGATTCGGCGCTGGGGAGCGTGGTTTCGCAACTGACAAAAGCGATTTCTTTAGCGATCAGCGCGAACAACGGCACGATGAACGCGAACGACGTCAAGTCCGTCTCCAGCCAGATCTCGGGCATTGTGAGCGAGGTGCAGTCGTTAGCGAATACCAATTATCAGGGCCAATTCATTTTCGCCGGAGGCCAGACCTCGACGACTCCATTCTCGACATCGACGTCGACCTCGCCCGCTGTGACTACCTATCAAGGCGACGGAAACGTCAATTATCTGCACACCCCGAATGGACAAAAGATTCAACTGAACGTGCCGGGAAATCTAATCTTCGCGGCCGCCACCAGCAGTGTCTTTGCAACCTTGAATAGTTTGATTGCTGACTATTCAACTGGGACGGTCGATGCGACGCAGGCCGCGGCCGATACGACAGCATTGACGGCAGCGCTGAATTACGTTTCGCAACAGCGCGTGACGATCGACAATTCCATCACGCAACTCGGGTCCGCTTCTGAAGCGGTAAGCAATGGCAAGATGCAGTTGACGACCGCGCAGACCGACCTGATGCAGGCTGATATCGCGCAGATTGCGACGCAGCTTGCCCTGAGCAAGACGCAGGAGACGGCGCTCGAGTCGGTCATTGTGCAGTTGGGTTCGGGCAGCCTGTTTGACAAGCTGCGCTGACAACGCAGCGGTCGGATGTGGGGCGGTTGGAAGTTAGTTTTTCGGACTCTGTTTAAGATAACGCGAAGCTGATGGGACCAGCTCTATGCACCCTCTTCCTCGTCCTCTTCGCCGCCCTCCTCTTCGTCTCCCTCGTCGTCAAAGTAGAGTTCATAGTCGTCGCAGCCGGCGTGCTTGAGACAGTTGGCGCAGTCGGCGGGGGGTTCACAAATGGTCTTCTCTGGCGCAAGGGCTTCGCCATTGGCCGCGTAGCATACGGTCCGCACCGAGTCGGCAGGTTTTTGAGCGGACGGGCGGGCTGTGAGATGGGCGGCGATCTGCAGTCCGTAGAGCAGCAGGCCGGCGCGGCGGGGATCGAGGCTGGAGGAGCCGAGTGCACCGAGAACCTGGGTGAGCGCGAGTTGAACGGCGCTCGAGTCCTCCAGCGCGGAAATTTCGATCCCCTGATTGTCGAACTTGCCTTTTGGCGCGGTAGTGCGGTGAAGGCTGGTGTGGTAGTAGCAAAAGAATGCATTGCCGAGGGCGGGGGAGTGGCATTTGAGTCCGCTGGGCATGATGTGGCGACATTCCTGATACATGGTTTCTCCTACCCCCACCCGTACTCTGGATGGAAGTCCCTTGTTTTGAGCTAAGTGCGTGTGGCTGGGTGGTGTAAAGTCGTCTAAATAATAGAGTTGTCCGCAGAGTCTTCAGGGGAAACGAGTTAGAGGCGCTTTAAGGACATCTATACAAACTAAGCTGGCTGGTCGCCTGCCTGATCCCCACAATCAAAGATAGTGATTGCTGCGAAATAGTCTGCAAATCTTAGAAGGAGTGAGTTAGCGGAAATGAAGAAGTTACGTTGATAAGTTGTCGCTGAGGGGTTGACAGGCATTCGGATGGATGAGTTTTGTTTAGCGAAGCACGAGCCGCGACTTCTCAAGTCGCCGACTTGGGTAACTGATTAGCCATTCGGAGACGAAGGGATTGCGGGCGCTTTAACTGCGCGGGGAAAACGTTGGCTGCTTCGTGAACAAAGGGAAAAACCGCGGATGCTTCGACTGCGCTCGCTCAGCCGCACGACAAGGACTGTTGGGTTCGGAGTGTTGTGAGCAAGTCGTTTAGCAGGGGCTAAACATGCTGCGGAAAAGGCATGAGTCAGAGTTGATTAGTCTGAAGGGCATCCTTCAGGCGGCTAAAGGCCCCTTTGATTTATCAGCTTCATCGGCACGATTGAAGTCATGCCCTTTCAAAGCCAAGTTGATACGAGTTCCGTGTTGAGTTTCGTGCTTTCCCACCCATGACGGCGTCATGGATGGGGCACCCGGCACCGCACTGCATGAGAACGAACAAAAAGTCTTTCACCAAGCTGTGAAGTCATGCCCTGTTCCAAAGCGTTCATTGATTCCGGTTCCGGCGTGCGGCTTTTACATGTTGGCGATGATGCGCGTGGCGAATTCGCTGGTGCCGACTTTAGTTGCGCCGGCGGTCTGGCGTTCAAAGTCATAGGTCAGGAATTTCTGCTGAATGGTTTTCTCCATTGAGCTTTCGATGAGCTTGGCCGCTTCTTTCCAACCGATGAAGTCGAGCAGCATGACCCCAGACAAGATCACCGAGCCCGGATTGATCATGTCTTTATCGGCATACTTCGGAGCGGTGCCGTGGGTAGCCTCAAATACCGCGAAGCCATCGCCGATGTTGGCGCCAGGAGCGATGCCGAGGCCGCCGACTTGCGCGGCAGCTGCGTCAGAAATGTAGTCGCCATTGAGGTTGGTGGTGGCGAGTATGCTGTAGTCGGCAGGGCGAATTACGATCTGCTGGAAGATGGAATCGGCGATGCGATCGTTGATGAGTATCTTGTTTTTCCAGGCACCGTTGCCGTGCGTTTTGCCGATGGTGTCCAAGACGCTTTTAATTTCAGCATAGAGTTCGTCGCGGAAAGCCTGGTTGCCGAACTCAAGACCGGGTTCAATGAGAGCGGCGTTGGCTTCGACGGTGATTTTAGGATTGGCATCGACGTTGCCCAGAATCCAGCTTTCGCGCTCGGTGATGGTATGTTCGCGAAACTCTTCGACTGCGACCTCATAACCCCACTCGCGAAATGCGCCCTCGGTGAACTTCTGAATGTTGCCTTTATGTACGAGGGTGACAGTTTTACGGCCCATTTCAATGGCCTGGCGGATGGCGTAGCGCACCAAACGCTTGGTGCCGAAGATGGAGATGGGCTTGATGCCGACGCCGGAGTCGGAGCGGATTTTCTTCTTGCCACCTTTGAGTAGGTCTTCATTGATGAACTCAATGAGGCGCGCCACATCGGCGCTGCCTTGCTTGAACTCGATGCCGGAGTACACGTCTTCAGTGTTCTCGCGGAAGATGACGATGTCGACCTTTTCGGGGTGTTTCACCGGGCTGGGGACGCCCTGGTAGTAACGCACGGGGCGCACGCAGGCATAGAGATCGAGCAACTGGCGCAATGCTACGTTGAGCGAACGAATGCCGCCGCCGACTGGAGTCGTGAGCGGTCCTTTAATTGAAACGCGCAGGTCGCGCGCCGCCGCTACGGAATCGTCGGGTAGCCACGTATTGAATTGGCGGAACGCTTTCTCGCCGGCGAAGATTTCAAACCACTTGATGCCGCGCCTGCCGCCATATGCTTTTTCAACGGCCGCATCGAAAACGCGCTGCGAGGCTTTCCAGATGTCGCGTCCAGTGCCGTCGCCTTCAATGAACGGAATGATGGGATGGTCGGGAACCTGATATTGGCCGTTGCTGTACTCGATTGCCTGGCCGTCTTCCGGCAAATGCAGTCCGTTATAAATCTTTTGCATGTTCTAGTTGGTGTTCCTTCCTCTATGCGCGATAGTGGAAGGCTAACACCTGCAAATTGGGGGTGGCAATGGCGCTCATTTTGCTTCTTTGAAGTCGTCGGCCTCGAGGCGCGGAATGCCGAAGTGGCCGCGCAGGTGCATCACATCAACCGGATTGAGATTGCCGGCAACCGTGACGAGGGTGACGCTTTTTGGCGTCTCGGCTAGCACTACTGCACCACGCACATTCATGCCGTCGAGCACGAACCATACGTCGGTGGTTCCGTTGTGGAGCGGGCCGTTTCCCTTGGATGTGGTTACCAGATGCTTCCACCCGCGGAGGTGGTAGGAGGCGCGGACGGCTTCAACTTGCGACTCGTCTGCCATGCCGGCAGCGCCGAATCGCAGCATGTGCACGCTGACACCGTCGAGCTTGTTTAATGCGTGGCGAGTATCGGCGTCGGAATCAGGAACCAGCCCGGCGGCCATGCCCAGCATGGTTCGGTCGAGCGTGAAGGAGTTCTTTATAGCCGCATGCGCGCTCAACATTTCAAGAGCCGGCGGTGTCCAATCCAGCGGGACCGGGTCGAAATCGACGTTGCTTGACCGGCTGGTTGCAGGTTGTGCCGTGACCGGGGCCAGAGGTCGTACATACTCCTGGGCTACGGCTAACGCGCAGCCTAGTCCGGCGCTTAAAACGGATATTCCGAATAGAAGAGTCAGCCTCATCCTTGGTTAAACTCTCAACCCGCCAAAAAGTTTTGCTGCGATCCGAGAAAATCCAAGGTAAGAATGGATTTCGTAGCAGCGGAGGGACGGTTAGCCACGACGCTCGATGGGGTAAACGTCTGATGAATTCACACTTGAACCCGTTTTGATCCTTCGCAATGCGATAAAGTTATAAGGTACCTACAAAAAATCATTGACCGTCAATCTTATGGAGGATACATAGAAATTGGGAAAAAGCATGGTCCCGAAGAAGCTTTTCTTTACCAAGGGTGTAGGCAAACATAAGGAGCGTTTGACGTCCTTTGAGCTAGCCCTTCGGGATGCAGGAATCGCTTCGCAGAACCTGGTTCGCGTCTCTTCAATCTTTCCACCTCGCTGCAAAGTCATCTCGCGCAAAGAAGGTCTGACGTACCTCAATCACGGCGAAGTAGTTTTCGCGGTGATCGCTGAGAACTCCACTCGCGAACCACACCGGCTCGTGGTTGCGAGCATTGGTGTGGCGATCCCCGCCGATCGCGACACGTACGGCTATCTCAGTGAGCATCACAGCTTTGGCGAGACTGAAGATCAAGCCGGCGAGTACGCTGAGGAGCTGGCAGCAGAGATGTTGGCCACGACTCTCGACGTCGACTTCGATCCAGACAAAAGCTGGGATGAGAAGAAGGAGATCTATCGCATCTCAAATAAAATAGTTCGCACCAGCAACGTGACGCAATCGGCAGTGGGCGACAAACGCGGTTTGTGGACTACGACGATCGCAGCCGCCGTGCTGATTCTCGAAGAGTAGGGCATCGCACGCATGCGCGTTGTAACAACGGTCGGCCCGCAAGCAAGGTCGGCACGCCTTTTGCGAAGGGCCCGTCTTTCAGGCCAATCCCGTGCCGTGGGGTTGGCCTTAATGTATTGCCTGTAGATCTAACCGAAAGTGCTGAGTAACCGATGGCAGACGCACGCAAATATAAAGTTGGCCTGGTGCAGATGCTCATGGGCCCTGTTCCTGAGGAGAATTTTGTCTCGGCAGTGCGCTACATTCGCGAGGCTGCGCGGCTTGGCGCAAATGTCGTTTGTCTGCCGGAGCTATTTCGAGCGCAATACTTTTGCCAGCGTGAAGATGCGCGCCTGTTCGATCTGGCGGAGCCGATTCCGGGACCATCAACGACAAGACTGGGCGAGGTAGCTCGCGAAGAGCGCGTGGTGATTATTGCGTCGCTTTTTGAGCGGCGTGCGCCGGGGCTATATCACAACACCGCCGTCACGCTGAACGTCGATGGATCGATCGCCAGCGTCTATCGCAAGATGCATATCCCCGACGATCCGCTCTATTACGAGAAGTTTTACTTCACCCCGGGCGATCTTGGCTTCAAGGCCGTTGACGTAGCGTTTGGGCGGGTCGGCACGTTGGTTTGCTGGGATCAGTGGTATCCAGAAGGCGCGCGGATCACGGCTTTGCAAGGGGCCGAAGTAATTTTTTATCCCACGGCAATCGGCTGGCACCCGGCGGAGAAGGCAGAGTTTGGCGCGGCGCAGTATGACGCATGGCAGACCATTCAACGGGGACATGCCATTGCCAATGGCGTGTACGTCGCCGGCGTCAATCGCGTTGGACCGGAGCAGGGCGACATTCGCGGAGACCGTGCGGTTGGGCAGGGCCTGGAATTTTGGGGCGGCAGCTTCCTGGCCGATCCATTTGGCCGCATCATAGCCAAGGCGTCGCACGATGCAGAAGAGATTCTCATCGGCGAAATCGACGTTGGTCTCATCGAAGATACGCGCCGCAACTGGCCATTCCTGAGGGATCGCCGCATCGATGCGTACGAGCCGATCACGAAGCGTTATATCGACCCGGCGAGTTCCTGGCCGGCAGACGGAGACTGCAAGTAAGAATGGCCGTGCACACGACTGCTGCGGGAACGCCACGCGAACT
The DNA here is from genome assembly GCA_025350325.1 of Acidobacteriaceae bacterium. Taxonomy (GTDB): domain Bacteria; phylum Acidobacteriota; class Terriglobia; order Terriglobales; family Acidobacteriaceae; genus Telmatobacter. The sequence continues at coordinate 55,505 of JANXYB010000076.1, read as the reverse complement.
TGGCTACCGTATGCCCGCGGAGTGGGAGCTCCACGAATCTAGCTGGCTAGCCTGGCCGCACAACCACGAAGATTGGCCAGGAAAATTTCAGGCCATTCCGTGGGTGTATGCGGAAATTGTGCGCGTGCTGTCGCAGTGTGAGTTAGTGCATATCCTCGTCGAAGATGCGACGGCAGAGAAGCGCGCCATCGGCATTCTCAATCGGGCCGGCGCGAAGCTTGAGCGAGTGCGTTTCCACCAGTGGCCGACTGACCGGGTTTGGACGCGCGATTCGGGGCCCATCTTTGTGCGCAATGTCGATGGTCAGGTCGCGATTACCAACTGGCAATTTAATGCATGGGCAAAATACCCCGACTGGCATCTCGATGATGAGCTTCCCGGCCGCGTGGGCAAACTGCTCGGGGTGCCGGAATGGCAGCCTTATGTGCAGATGGAGGGGGAGCGTCGACGCTTAGTGCTCGAAGGCGGATCGATCGACACCAACGGAGAGGGGATTCTGCTTACTACGGAGGAGTGCCTGTTGGGTGAGGTGCAACAGCGCAATCCCGGCGTGAGCCGCGCGCAATTCGAACATGCATTTCACGATTACCTCGGTATCGATCAGGTGATCTGGCTCGGTCGCGGAGTGGCCGGCGACGACACCCATGGCCATGTGGATGACATCAGTCGGTTCGTTGCGCCGACGACGATCGTCACGGCCGTTGAGCCCGACACGAGCGACGTGAACCATGAACCCCTGGCCGAGAATCTTGAGCGCCTGAAGGCTGCGCGCACGTCGGACAGAAAGCAATTTACGATTGTTGAGTTGCCGCTGCCCCGTCCGGTTGTGTTTCGCGGCCAGCGCTTACCGGCCAGCTATGCGAATTTCTACATCGCAAACGGCGTAGTCCTGGTGCCAACATTTAACGATCGCAACGATCGCGTGGCACTTAATATTCTCGCGGATGTGTTTCCCGGGCGTGATGTAATTGGCATCCATAGCGTCGATCTCGTTTGGGGTTTGGGAACGCTGCACTGCATGACGCAACAACAGCCGGCCGCGCTACCATCGTCGCAATGATTTCAGACGTCGAAGCGATGCAGGCCGCGCTCGTCGAAGCGCGCAAAGCCGCGGAAGCTGGGGAGGTGCCGGTCGGCGCGGTTGCTGTGATCGAGGGCGCGATAGTCGCTCGCGGACAAAATCGTGTGCTCCGCGATAACGATCCCACCGCGCATGCCGAGATCGTCGCCATGCGGGCGGCAGCCCACGCGGTAAGCAATTACCGCCTCATAGGCTGCACACTCTACGTGACATTGGAACCCTGCGCAATGTGCGCCGGAGCGATGATTCATGCACGGTTAGACAGGCTGGTGTTTGCTGCGGCCGATCCTAAAGCTGGCGCGGCGGGGTCAGTGCTTTCGGTGTTGAATCATGCCAATCTCAATCACCAAATGATTGTCGAGCAAGGGATGCTGAGCGATGAAGCAGCGGAGTTGTTAAGGCACTTTTTTCGCGAGCGGCGGCTTGCTTAGGTCCTGGTCAAGGACCTGATTCTCTCGGCCTCTTCAGGCCATTTCGCTGATAACTCAGCATAACTTGCGTTGTGGTAGTCGGCGTAGTTGAAGCCAGGCGTCACAGTGCAGCCGAAGAGCGCAAATTCGGCATGGCCGATCAGACGCATTCCCTGCCAGACGCCGGCGGGGACGAAGACCTGGACCTGATGGCCGGCTTCCAAATCCGGTCCCAGTGTAATAACAGTGGAGCTCCCATCCGGGTGGAGTTGCAGCATCTCTGCCGGGTCGCCGAGATAAAAATGAAAGACTTCGTCCGAATCGAGAACATGCATCTCTGAGAAACCGGTCGTCTCTAGCAGGTAGTAAATTGCTGAGCTTGGCGAGCGTGTGCCGCGGGGCAGTTCCATCGTGTGAGTTGAAGTGTAGGTGCGCCGGAAATGGCCCCCCTCAACGGGGTGGGGATAAAGATTGAGCAGCGCTTTGATTTGCTGAGCGGTCATCAACTCAGATGTTAACAGCGCCGACACGGTAAAATAGGGTCTATGAAGGTGCAGGTTTACACAGCGCCATGGTGCAGAGATTGCCGCGCTGCAAAGCAGTTTCTCGATACGCACGGAATCGCGTACACAGAGATCAATGTTGACGCGGATGCCAGCGCTTCGGCAGAGGTTATTCGCAACGTGGGCAAGCGGGCTATACCTCAGTTTGTGATTGACGGCGAATGGTTTCAACCCTACAAGCCGGGTCGCGGATTGCTGTACGACGAGTTGCATAAGCGCTTTGGCATTCCGCGCTTGTGAACGCCTCAAACCCTTACACTCAGATGGTTGGCCACGGTCGGCTAACTGCGGGCGACTACCGTTGCCGGCCTATGAGGCAGGAGCAAGCGAATGATTGAGCGCTACACTCGTCCGGCAATGGGCCGCATCTGGACGGAAGAAACGAAGTATCGCTACTGGCTGGAAGTCGAGTCCGCGGCGAGCACGGTGCTGGCCGAGGACGGAGTCATCCCGCTCGGGGCTGCTCAAGCAATCGCGCAACATGCCACGGTTTCTGCCACGCGTGTCCAAGCCATTGAGGCGGAGGTCAAGCACGACGTCATCGCCTTTACTACCGCCGTCGCCGAGAGTCTCAACGCGCAAGGATTCAGCGCCGAGTCGCGCTGGCTGCACTATGGTCTGACTTCAAATGACGTCGTCGATACTGCGCAGGCTCTCCAAGTCAAGGAAGCATCGACGATCATCTGCGCGGGACTGGTCGCGCTGATGGCCGTCTTGAAAAAGCGCGCCATTGAATTCAAGCACACGCCAACCATCGGGCGCACGCACGGCATTCACGCCGAGCCGACCACGTTTGGGCTGAAGTTGCTCAACTGGTATGCGGAGACGGGCCGCAACCTCGCACGCTTCGACGCCGCGGCCGAGGACATGCGCGTCGGCAAGCTGTCGGGCGCGGTCGGCACTTTTGGCCATCTGAAGCCTGAACACGAGGAGCGCATTTGCGCCCGCCTGGGGTTGAAGCCTGCGCCGGTGGCGACGCAGGTGATCCAGCGCGATCGGCACGCCGCCTACATAAGCACACTCGCAATTATGGGCAGCACGCTGGATAAGATTGCCGTCGAAGTCCGCCATCTGCAGCGTACCGAAGTGCGAGAGGCGCAGGAGTACTTCAGCGAGAAGCAGAAGGGCTCTTCGGCAATGCCGCACAAGAAAAATCCCATCACTTCGGAACAGATCAGCGGATTGGCACGCGTCTTGCGCGGCAATGCGCAGGCGGCGTTTGAGAATATTGCGCTTTGGCATGAGCGCGACATTTCTCACTCATCGGTCGAACGCGTAATTTTCCCTGACTCCACTATCCTGATGGACTACCTGCTGGCGAAGACGACTGATCTGATCGACAAGCTTCTCGTGTATCCAGAACGCATGAAGAAGAATCTTGAGAGCACTGGCGGACTGATCTTCAGTGGCCAATTGCTGTTGGATCTGACCGAGGCCGGCATGCTGCGCGAAGACGCTTACCGGCTGGTGCAATCGCATGCCATGCGGTCATGGAAAGATGATCTGATTTTTCGTGAAGAGGTTGCCAATGATCGCTCGATTGCAGACCTGTTGAGCCCCGAGAAGCTGGCGCACACGTTCGATTACATGCGCCAACTCGGCAATGTCGAAGCCATCTTCAAACGCGTGTTGGGCGAATAGAACTATGAGCCAGATGCCAGACAATGAACACCCGCGCGTCACAGAGATTGTGAAGCACGCGATTGAATTGGAAAAGGAAAACGAGATTGCGTTTGCAACGCAGATTCTCGCGGATCTGGTCGCACAATTTCCAGCAGAAGCGGTTGCGCACGGGTACCTTGGTTGGATATTGTCCTGCTCCGAGCGGCATCGCGAAGCCATTGAGCATTGTCGGGTAGCGATTCAGTTGGCGCCGCGCTCCGAGCGGGTCTCGTTGCTGCTGTTTCGCGTGCTGTGGGGCGCAGGCGAGAGAGACCTGGCATTCGCAGAGATGAAGCGGTTTGTAACGGTCGGCCGTTCGGAAGAATATTTAAACCTCATCAACGAGTTGCATCAAGCGGGGTTGTAAAAGCGCGATGCAGTGCCGAGCTTTGAAAGGGAGTATGCGGGTGGAAGGTCTTGATCTAACCGTTGCAATCACGGGCGCTTCAGGAGCTGTTTTGTGCCGCGAACTTCTTCGTGCGCTTGAGACCGACAGCCGCGTGGGCCGCGTTCACTTTATCGCGTCGGAAAATTCGCTGCGGGTGCTGGCGGAGGAATTGGGTGTCTACGGCCGCACCGATTTGCTCGCAAAACTGCTCGACGCCGCTCCGGTCAAAACTATGCAGCATTCAGATGCGGATATTGGAGCGTCCATCGCCAGCGGCAGCCATCCTTCGAATGGCATGATTGTGCTTCCTTGCTCGATGGGGACGCTTGCGGCGATTGCCAACGGTCTGGCCAATTCGCTGATTGCACGTGTCGCCGATGTCACCCTCAAGGAGAGGCGATCGCTGGTACTGTGCGTGCGCGAGACGCCCCTCAATCGCATTCATCTGCGCAACATGACGCTCGCTTCGGAAGCAGGCGCCGTCATCTTTCCGGTGATTCCCGCGTTTTATAACAAACCCGTCGACTCCGCTGAGATGGCGCGCCAGTTTACTTGCCGTGTGCTGGCCCATATCGGGCTGGCGCAACCGGGCGCGTATGTCTGGAAACCGGAAGAATAGCTACCTCGATCGAAATGAAACTTGGCCGCGTGGAACTTCCCTGCCGAAAAGTCAGGTTGACAGGCACCGCAACTTCCGCCGATACTGCCATCTATGTCGAACTCAACGAAGCACGGAATTGAGGTCATGGCCATGTGTATGTGTATGGCATGCGGACCGGTCCGAGTGGCTTTTGAGCGGCGAATGCGCTAGACGCAACCGATTCTCGAATCCAGACGGCCCGGATCCCACAGAGGATTCGGGCCTTTGACTTTCCGGCTGGGCGCGACGAGTTTCAATGTGTCGCATTTCCGGCTGCATCCAACAGCCAACCGCAATAGGAACGAAGGAGTCTACGATGTCTGAAGAAACACGCCATTTCGATACGCTTGCCGTCCACGCCGGTCAATCGCCTGACCCCGCCACGGGGTCGCGCGCCGTGCCGATTTACCAGACCACGTCGTATTTGTTTCAAGACGCCGATCACGCCGGGCGTCTTTTTGCGCTGAAGGAATTTGGCAACATCTACACCCGCATCATGAATCCCACGACCGACGTGTTTGAAAAGCGCGTTGCGGCGCTGGAAGGCGGAGTCGCGGGGCTGGCTACGGCCTCAGGGCAAGCGGCCGAGACGCTGATCATTACCACTCTGGCCAAGGCGGGAGACGAGATTGTCTCAACTACCTCGCTGTACGGCGGCACCTACAACCTGTTTCACTACACGCTGCCGCGTTTGGGGATAACGGTACGATTTGTCGATGTGGACGACTTTGACGGCTTGCGGGCTGCGATCAACGCCAAAACTCGCGCTGTTTATACCGAGACGCTCGGCAATCCCAAGCTTGACGTCGTCGATATAGAAAAGCTGGCGGCGATTGCCCATGAGAATGGATTGCCACTGGTCATTGACAATACATCCGCTTCGCCGGCACTGGTGCGGCCGATCGAGTGGGGCGCGGACATCGTGGTAAACTCCGCGACTAAGTTTCTAGGCGGTCACGGTACCACCATTGGCGGCGTCATCGTCGACGCAGGCAAGTTCGATTGGGCGGCATCGGGCCGTTTCAGCGAATTTACCGAGCCCGATCCTTCCTATCATGGACTCTCCTACACTGCGGCGTTCGGGCCGCTGGCATTCATCCTCAAGGCGCGGGTGCAGGGACTGCGCGATACCGGCGCGGCACTTTCTCCGCATAGTGCTTTTTTGCTGCTGCAGGGAATTGAAACGCTGCATCTGCGGCTCGAACGGCATTCGCAAAATGCGTTGGCCGTAGCCCATCATCTTGAGCAACACCCCGGAGTGGAGTGGGTGAACTATCCCGGCCTCGAGTCGAGCCCCTATTTTGCGCGAGCCAAGAAGTATCTGCCCAATGGTCGGGGTGCGCTCATCACCTTCGGCATCAAAGGCGGATACGAGGCAGGGAAGAAACTCATCAACGCCCTTGAACTCTTCTCCCTGGTGGCTAACATCGGCGATGCCAAATCGCTGGTAATTCACCCGGCATCGACGACCCATCAGCAGCTTTCAGTCGAAGAGCAGGCTGGAGCGGGCGTGACGCCTGAATTGGTTCGATTGTCGGTCGGCATCGAAGATATTCGCGACATCATCGCCGATCTCGACCAGGCTATTGCCACGGCAAACGGACATAGAGAAGGCACGACCGAGGGAACGCGGCCCGTCGAAAAGGGTCTTGCGGCACAATGAGTGTTATGACTGAAACTCAACCCGGGTCTGGACCAGCGCCGGCCCGGGCTCCCCTGCTCGAGCCCACCTACGAAGGCGACTTCGTGCTGGACGGCCCGCTCGCGCTGGAGAGTGGTGCCATGCTGGCCCAGCCGACGCTGCACTATGCGGTGTATGGCCGCCTCAACACCGCTCGCGATAATGCCGTGCTGGTCTGCCATGCCTTGTCAGGCTCTGCTCTGGTCGGCACGTGGTGGCCTGAGATATTTGCTCCAGGGGCCGTGCTGTCGCTGGATCACGACTTCGTGATCTGCATCAACATGCTGGGTTCCTGCTACGGGTCCACCGGTCCGGGCTCCGTCGATCCTGAAACGGGGCTCGTGTATGGTCCGGACTTCCCGCTGGTATCCATCCGCGACAACGTTCGCGCGCAGGCTCAATTACTTGATTCGCTCGGTATACGGCGGCTCAAGTTGGTTCTGGGTGGATCGATCGGCGGGATGCAGGCGCTGGAGTGGGCGATTCACGACCCAAAGCGCGTAGAGCGCGCCGCGATCATTGCGGTGACGCCTCTGTCAGCCATGGGATTGGCGCTTAATCATCTGCAGCGCCAAGCCATCCAGAACGACCCGGAGTGGGACAGCGGATATTACCTGCCTCAGCGGCCACCTCGGCAAGGACTCGCGCTGGCTCGGCAGATCGGTATGCTCAGCTACAAATCCGCCACGCTGTTTGACGAGCGATTTGGGCGCAATCCTAACCGCAACGGCGAGAACCCCTGGGAGCTGGATGACAGGGGCGGCGGCCTGATTGGCGGACGCTTCGATATTGCGGGCTATCTCGATAGCCAGGGCCAGCGCTTTATAGATCGGTTCGACGCGAACGCCTATCTGGCCATTCTGCGCACCATGGATACGTGGGACCCCAGCAACGGCTACGCGTCTCCGCGCGAGGCCTTCAAAAACATTCGCGCCCGGCTGAGCTTTGTAGGTATCAGTTCCGACTGGCTTTTTCCGCCTGCCGCCGTGAGAGAATTTGCCGGCACTATCCGCGCCACCGGCGTTGATGCGGATTATCGCGAGATGTCCAGTTCTCACGGGCATGATGCCTTCCTTGCTGAACAAGCTGAGTTGGTTCGGCTGCTGCAATAGTTTGTCTTCTGTTCGGCCCATAAATACACAGGAAACACTTTTTCCATTTTTTGTATCTAAGCGAATTATGCAATGTGCTCAGGGGCAGCCATTCCATTCCGCTCGGAATCGCTTCCCTCTTCATGTCAAAAGAGGTTGTGCCTGCCTCCGTCAAGACAAACCATGGGGAATGCGAGACCAAAGTGTAGCGTAAAAAACCAGGGTTGATTAAAGGCTGCTTGTCACAAGTGGCGAGTGGTTTCTATAATCCTCCCATCACCGCATCGGACACGCGTGTTAATGTTTATCCAATCACCCCGGTATCTACCGCCAAGCAGAACGGACGTATATTCCGCGAGCGAGCTAATGTATTGATTCTCATTTCGGCATTTCCCAGGAGCACTGAATGAAGAAGTTTGTCTTTGCATCTGTGATGGCGTTGGCGAGCTTGAGCCTCGTTGCCACGCCCACGCTGCGCGCGCAGGATACTGGCACGATCTCTATTAAAGATCCCGCCGAGTTCAATGCCTATCAAATGGCGACTACACAGGCTGACCCGAAGCAAAAAGCAGCCGCTTTGGAAAGCTTCTTGACGCAGTATCCGCAAAGCGTGGTCAAGAAGGCAGTGCTCGATGCGTTGGTCGATACCTACCAGGCGGTGGGCGATGCCGATAAGACGTTGAGCGCGGCTAGCAGGCTGCTGCAGGTCGATCCCGACAATATGAAGGCCACTTTCATTTCGGTCTACATCAAGAAGGGTCAGTGCGCCAAAACTTCCGACGCACAGACCTGCGATGACGACGCGGCTCTCGCAACCAAGGGCCTTGCGTCTGCCAAGCCGGCCGCCATCAACGATGCGGATTGGAAGAAACAGACCGACGCGACCTACCCAATCTTCCACTCGGCCATCGCGTTGGACGACATCCTCTCAAAGAAGGACGTCAAAGCCGGGATTGAAGAATACAAAAAGGAACTGATGATGTATCCGCCCGAGGCGACCAAGAGCGGCCCTGGATTGGTTGACACCCTGCAAATCGCCGAAGCTTACGTGAAGCAGGAACTGGTAGACGCGCAGGCACAGAGGGAAGCAGAAGCCAAGGCTCAGGCCGCTCCCACTGACACCGCACTGGCCGCTGCTGCGAAAACTGCAAAAGACCTGGCTGGTAGCGACTACGTGCAGGCGATTTGGTTTTACGCCCGCGCCTGGAACTTCGCTCCGGCGGCATTCAAAAGCCAGATCGAGCCCAAGCTCGAGTACTACTTCAAGAAGTACCACGGCGACCTGAAGGGTCTGGACGAGATCAAGACTCAATCGCAGGCCACGCTTTTCCCGCCTGAAACCTTGACGATCACTGCAGCTAAGACTCCGGCTGAACAGATCGACGACCTAGTTAAGACCACCCCTGACCTAAATACGCTGGCCCTGGCCGATAAGGAAACCGTGTTGGCAGTAGGCACCAAAGAAACTGCCGACAAGATGTGGTCGGTGCTCAAGGATAAGCCGACCCCAGTCCCCGGAACGGTGATCGAGTCAAGCACATCTGTGATCAAGGTCGCAGTCACCCAGGATTCAAAAGACGCCAAGACAGCCGATTTCATCGTCAATATGAAGTCCCCGCTCACCGAAAAGGAAGTGCCTGCGGTGGGTTCGGAGTTGAAGCTGATGAAGGAAGGCGGTCCTGAATTGGACGGAGTCTACGACACCTATACGCAAGTTCCAGGCACTGCGGCAGCGGCGCCCTCGGCTCAGATCGTGCTTAAAGAGGGCACTCTGCAAGGCGAAAAGAAGAGGGCTACACCGGTGCGCAAACCCACGGCTGGTCATCATCCTGCAGCCGGTCATTGAAGTAGTGGTTTAGCACGATTTAACCTAAAAGGGCGGCCTGCAAGGGCTGCCCTTTTTGCTCAACTGGCCGCTAAATTAAACTTGGCGGGAGATAATAAATTATGGTTCGGCCCAAGCTTGTACATTCAACTTTGACGTTGATTCTCTGCGCTGGTTTTTCTGTACCCATGCCCGGCCAGACCGCGGCACAGCAAGCGCTTGCGCCGTATTCTCAAGGGAGGGCGGTTCCAGGCCCAGTCACTCCGGCCCCGTTTACAACCGATACGACCCGGCGGCGAACCGCCTACTCAATAGAATTCAGGTCTGAAGACAAGATTTCAGAGGCTGATCGCCTCGTATTGGCGGACGCGGAATCTTCAATTGCAGAGCATGCGAGGATCGTCGGTTTTGAGTTTGACCAACGCGCGTGGAGTCGCCAGCAATTGGTTTGTCCGGCGCTGCCAAATCACGTCTTTCTGCAATACATGAGAAATAACGGCGCGGGCGATTCAACCGTATTCTCAGTTTCGATCCCACGCGGCGGCGAGGGCCGTGTACGGATCATTCCTGTGCTTCGTCGCGGCTACTCACTCTTCTCACCGGCTCCGATCAACGCCATGACCATTGCGGCGTTCAATCACATCCGCGCTGAAGAGCAAAGTACCAGCGCTTCCGAAACCAAGAACGCCTCTGATTGGCTGGGAAACGCGCTTTGCTATGCCGCACTGGCCGGTGCGCATCCGCAAATTTTGCCGCCATTGGCTGGCCCGGCCGTTGACCATCCGATCCCAATGCTCACCGCCATGCTGGAAGTGGAACCGCAGGCGCAAGGTAAGGAAGTCATCCGCTTCGATGATGCAGCGGCCATCCCCAGACCGATGGAATGGACGATGACCTTTACCCACCAAGGCAAACTGGTGAAAGCCTCGCACGTACGAGCGGGATTGCAAACGGCGCGGCCCGCCTCTAATGACACACCGGTGCGCAAAACATGGCAGGTTCCGCAGAGTAAAAACTAGGGTTGTCCTGATTGCTGTGCTACGGGGCCAAATCTGAGTGCGACGAAACTACTCGCCCAGCATGAAGCGCTCAATGGATGAAGCGCGCCCGGTTTCTCGGTCGCAGGTGACCAAGGCGGCGCACATTTTGGGATTCCCCTTGGCGGCTTCAAATTTGCCTGGCATGCCGGTGAGGAACCGGTGCAACACCAACTCCTTTTCTACGCCAATCACGCTGTCGTAAGGGCCGCTCATGCCCACGTCAGTTTGGTAGGCGGTGCCGCCCGGCAAAATGCGCTGATCGGCTGTAGGAACATGCGTGTGCGTGCCCAAAACCGCGGTCACTCTTCCATCGAGATGCCAGCCCATCGCCACTTTTTCGCTGGTGGCTTCGGCGTGGAAGTCGACCACAATCACCTTGGCCTTGATGCCCGCGAGGAGATCATTGACGGCGTGGAAAGGGTCGTTCGTGCCGTTCATAAATACGCGGCCCATCAGATCGACCACCGCATATGCGACGCCACTATCCGTAACACCCTCAAAGACTCCATAACCGGGCAAGCCGGGCAGCATATTCGCCGGACGAATAACGCGGCGCGGGCGGTCCTGGCTGTCGGCAGGCACAGAGCTTAAGTATTCGATCAACTCACGCTTGTCCCAAACATGGTTGCCGGTGGTCAGCACGTCGGCGCCGAGGTCAAATAATTCGTCGGCAATCTGCGGCGTTACACCAAAGCCCCCAGCCGCATTTTCAGCGTTGATAATGACGAGTTCGACATGGTGCGCTTCGCGCACGTGGCCGATGTGCTCGCGAACGATTCTGCGACCGGCACTGCCAAAAATGTCGCCTACAAAAAGGATGTTCAAGCGGTTGTACCTGATCCGTGCTCGCCGGGCAGGCTCTGATCTTTGCTTACCGATACTTGTTCTTTGCGCATCAACGGAAACAGAATCACATCGCGAATAGACTTGGACCCGGTCAGCAGCATGGTGAGCCTGTCGACGCCCAAACCCTCACCGCCGGTAGGCGGTAGGCCGTAGGCAAGCGCGCGCACGTAGTCTTCGTCCATCTGGTGGGCTTCGTCGTCGCCGCGATCGCGCTGGCCGAGCTGCTGCTCAAAGCGCCGCTCCTGCTCGACAGGGTCGTTCAACTCGCTGAACGCATTGCCGAGCTCGAATCCGCCGGCGAAAAACTCAAATCGTTCGACATTCGCAGGGTCGTCTGGCTTGGCTTTGGAGAGCGGCGAGACCTCTGTGGGGTAGTCGTAAATGATGGTCGGCTGAATGAGAAAAGGCTCTACGACAGTTTCGAATAAGTTGTAAATCAGTTTGCCAAGCGGCGCGCCCTTTTTCAAGTCATGGTGGACGGCAATCAGGGCGCCATGAATCGTCTTCAATTCGGATCGACGCTGCGGGGCCAGATCAGCTCCCTCTTCCTGCGCCGTTTTAAGCGAACTGAGCGCCGCGTTGAGACGTGCCTCCAGAACCTGGGTCGATTCAAACGCGCTTGCGGCGGGTTTAGCTCCCGCTTCTTCCGGCCAAAATTGAATGATGGCTTCACGCATCGTAAGCCGTTGCCACCTGGCAAGATCGATGGTGTGGCCGTCGAACTGAGTAATGGTCGTTCCGTTCACCTCGCGAGCGACGAATTCAATCAGTTCCTCGGTGATCTGCATCAGGTCGTGGTAATTGGCGTAAGCCTGATAAAACTCCAGCATCGTGAACTCGGGATTGTGCTGAGTACTCACGCCTTCGTTGCGGAAATTGCGATTGATCTCATAAACGCGATCGAAACCTCCGACGACTAGCCGCTTCAGATAAAGCTCTGGCGCAATGCGCAGAAAAAGATCCATGTCGAGCGCGTTATGGTGCGTCTTGAAGGGCCGCGCAGCTGCACCCCCGGCGATCTGCTGCATCATCGGGGTTTCGACCTCAAGATAGCCGCGGTCGTCGAAGAAGCGGCGCATCGCACGCAAGATCTTGGCGCGCTTGACGAACACTTCGCGGGCATCGAGGTTGGTGAAGAGGTCTACGTAGCGCTGGCGATAGCGCAGCTCCACATCCGACAGGCCGTGAAACTTCTCCGGCAGCGCCAGCATGGCCTTGGAAAGAAAGGTGAGCCTTTCCACATGCACGGTGAGCTCGCCGGTGCGGGTGCGAAACAGATATCCGCTGACGCCGATGTGGTCGCCCATATCGAGCAGCTTGTAGAGCGCGAAACCCTGCTCGCTGACCGCGTCGAGGCGCACGTAGATTTGCAAACGCTGGCCGCCCTGTTGCAGCGTCGCAAACCCCGCCTTGCCCTGGGCGCGAATGGCCATGATGCGGCCCGCAATGGCCACGGTGGTGCGGTGTGCTTCGAGCGACTCGTTAGGCGTTTCGCCCCACTGTGTACGGACCTCTGGGATGGTATGCGAGGAAGGGAATTGATTAGGGTAGGCTGCTTGGCCGAGCTTCTCGATCTCAGCCAGCTTAGCCCTGCGCAGGTCAAAAAGGCTGCGCTCAAATTCTGAATCGAACACTGTACTTCCTTCCATTGCAAGGGCGATAGGCCAAAAGGGAAGTATACCCGGTGGCTCCTTCGCACTGTATGCTGGTCAGGGACCATCATGCCTTTCAATCGACCTATCCCCGGCGGCAAACCGCGTTCCAAGGTCCCGGGCGGAGTCGAGGCTGTGGTGAACGCCGAAAAGCTGATGCAAATCGCGCTTTTGCTGCCATCCTCGGTCGGCGTCGGCTGGCTTTTGGGTGCCTGGGGCGACAGCTACTTTCACCAGACTTGGATGACGATTGCCGGAATCATTTTTGGTTCGGTTTCCGGGCTCGTCTATATCATCCGCATGGCCATAACGTCCGAACGCGATTCCCGGCCTGGGATAAAGACGGGGAGCGGACCCGAAAGCGGAAGTTCCGACACAAAATCATGACCGAAGACATTCACCCGGCACTCGAACTGACCGATCTTGACGCGGAACAACTGCTGGGCCGCGCGATGCGCAACTCGCTCATTGTTGGCGTGGCCGGCTCGCTGGCGTTGCTCATTGCTTCGGGTTGGCGAAACGCGGCCATGTTGATGGTGGGGGCGCTGATCTCAGCCGCCAGCATTATGGAGTGGCAGCGCCTGGCGCGCATTATCAAAGCCAAACTCGACAACCAGAAGACGCCTAGAAGCGCACCGGCAGTGGTTGTGTTCTTTGTGCTCCGGCTCACCATCTTTGCAGGGGTCATTTATGGTAGCCTGAAGTGTTTCCAGGGATCGGCAATCGCTCTCCTCTGCGGCCTGGGTCTGGCAGCTTTGACCTTGCTGTGGGAAGCGATCCGCCTGCTGTTGGACTGAGGACGCCTGCCCTCTGCCTCAAATATAAGAAAGGGAAACAGAAAGACTTAAGCCTTCATGCCTGACTCTCTTGCCCTGACGCGCTTTTTAAATCATTTATTCGGCGGCGTCGTGACATCGCTGTTGCAAATGCTCGGAGTTCATCCCGCCTATCCAGACGCGCCGATTACAGACGCGTTTGCGCTAGAGTTGTTGGTAGCGGCGTGCCTGATCGCATTTTTTGTGGTCGTCCGGCTGACGCTTTCAGTTGAAAAACCCAACCCGGCGCAACATATAGCCGAAATGGTGCACGATTTTACAGGTGGCATGGCCGACCAGATCATCGGTCACGGCTACGAAAAATACCAGGCGTTTGTGACCTGCATTTTTCTATTTGTGCTGTCGAATAATCTCGTAGGATTGATCCCCGGCGTGCCTGCACCAACCACGTCCCCGGTGGTACCGCTGGGACTGGCCATTCCGACATTTCTCTACTACAACTATCAGGGTTTTCGCGCCCAGGGGCCAATTGGCTACTTGAAGCATTTTGCGGGACCGATCTGGTGGATGGCATGGCTGTTGCTGCCCATCGAACTGGTGTCGCACTTCGCGCGCATCATGTCGCTCACGATTCGTCTCTATGCCAACATGTTTGCCAGCGATATGTTGACGCTTGGATTCTTTTCGCTCATCCCGATTGGGATTCCGTCGATATTCCTGGGGCTGCACGCTTTCGTTTCGGTGATTCAGGCATTCATATTCATGTTGCTGACGATGATTTATCTCTCGCTGGCTGTATCGCACGAGGCGCACTAAGTTTCAAGCTGACCTCGCCACGGCGAGACTCATCCCGCCGGAGAAAGCTTCCGCTCCGGATCAACGGCAGGCTGCAAGTGTGAGGGGACCAGCACGGTGAGTCTCAACCACCCACTGGCAGCTAATTCAAGAGAAGCAGGAGAAACATGCGCAAATTTCAACCTGTATTCATGGTACTGGCGGTTCTATGCTGTGCCATTCCGGCATTTGCAGACAGTGGTTCAGCTGCCATCAACCTTGTGCCGATCGGCGCAGGCATCGGTATGGCGCTTGCGGCGGGCCTTTGCGGCCTTGGCCAGGGCAAGGCGACTGCTTCGGCTTGCGAGGCATTGGCTCGCAATCCCGGCGCTCGCGGCGGCCTCATGATCTTCCTGATTTTAGGCCTGGCACTCATCGAGTCCCTTACCCTGTTCACATTGGTGATCATCCTGCTCAAAGTGAAGTAAGGAAAAAAACTGACAAGAGCGGGCCTGCACTCAGCAGGCTCGTGTTTTTTGTGCGCTTTCTAGTGGGAATCGCGTGGAACGGCAATCTGATCGGTGCGCATCATGCGGATAGCGTCCTGATAGCCGAGGCCCACCGGCAGTGGAGCGAATTGGGTCTGTTCCTCAGTCGTGTCAAAGGTCTTACTTTTGAAAAAAGCGCGGCCATTCATTTTCATTTGGAAGTGGACGATGCGCCACTGTCCCTCGCTTATGGGCGCCTGCTCGATGATGATCCAACCGGCTTTGTTTAATTGGCCGAGGATGCCCCAGCCGAAGTCGACATCCTGCTGCAGATGGACCTCGAGACGCGTGACACGCTCCTGTGCGACATCGATCCATATTTCTCCCGTCATCACGACTAGAGCCTGGGTCTCGAAATCAGGCGGGTGGAAGTGGGGGTTGGGCTTGAAACTGAAACGTGCAATCATACCCGCCGGGCCCTCCCGCGTATCCACGAATTGATAGAAGAACGCTCTAGGCAGTGCACGCAGAATCTTCAGCGCCCGAACTGCATCATCCTCTTCAACTTGCTTGCGATGGCGTTGCCGGCTGGGATCGCTGAGCAGCAAGTCGATGCGCGCCTGTTCTTGCTGCTGGTCCGCATTCGTCAGGGGTTGGTCATTGACGGAAATGAGGTGGGCCACGGCGCCATCGCGCGTCTCGTAAATTTCCTTCGTCGAGGTTAGACGAGGGCTCGACTTGCGAAGCCGATAGCGCATCGGATGCCGGGTATCCTGGGCAGACTGCAACTCGGTGGCCAGGGCGCGCTTGACCAAGGCGTCTGACCGGTCTAACGCGGGAGACGGCGGCGGTGCTTGTGGGTTCAGACCGGGCGATAAGGTCAGTCCTGCAGAAACAAAGCAGAGCACTGACAATAGCTTAGCGTTCGCCCTCCTCTCCCAATGCATGGTCTGCTCCCGGTGCTTTTTAGATGATTCTAGCGCGCGATAGTTTCTTGAATTGAACAGACTGGCCGCCTTGCGTATAGTTCGAGCAGGGCCTTCTTAATTCTCAGGCATCCCCAGGACCGTCTATCAGGTCGACGAGCGGGTGCGATCATAAAGGGGACGGCTCTGCTCGAGGAACGCCTTTTGCGCGTACCAGCGAAACTACAAATGACTTGGAAGGGAATTGCACAATGGCAACGGAGAATGGTCAGGCTCGGATCGGCAAGTCCGTCGTAATCCGCGGCGAAGTGAAGGGCAGTGAAGATTTGATTGTGGATGGACGCGTGGAGGGTACCGTTACCCTCATCGAGAGCCGCTTGACCATTGGTCCAACCGCCAGCGTCGCGGCAGACCTTACCGCCAAAGACGTTTTGATCCTGGGCCAGGTGCAGGGCAATATTGTGGCTACGGGTCGTGTGGAGTTGCGCGCCGGCAGCGTGGTTGAAGGCGATGTAAGGGCGCTCCGTCTGGCCGTCGAAGATAACGCTGTGTTCCGCGGCAAGGTGGATTTGACTCAGGGAGCCAAAGCACCCGAAGTTGCATTGGCGGCGAGCTCCGTCAGCAACTCCTAACATCGGCCACGGGCAGACAGCGCACCGCGCCCTAGCCAGGCCCTAAGAGGAAATCTAGACTGATGCGCCGTTGGTTTGAGAAGAAGCACGACAGCAATCCCTCGGCTTCCGATTCGGGCGTCTCGGGCCCCAGGATAGCTCGTCATTCCGGGGGATGGTCGGCCTTGCGCAAGCGTTTGCAGGCCGAGCCCGGACTGCGTGTGGTCGATTGCGGCAACACTTCACCGACCAATATTAATTACCTTACTAGCCTGGGACACAGTGTCTTTCTCAGCGATCTCGTGACCGAAGCTTGGAATGGGCCGTGGCAGATAGGCAAAGACGAAGACGACAAGACGATTTGGAGCATTGAGGGATACCTGAAGCAAACCCTCGATTTCGCTGGCCGGACCTTCGATGTGGTGCTGCTGTGGACGGCCATCGACTACTTGCCTGAACCGCTGGTGCCGGCGGTTGTCGCTCATTTGTTTTCCGCGATGAACCCCGGCGGACAGGTGCTGGGTTTCTTTCATACTCGAAAGAATCCCGAAGAGACGCAGCATTGCCGCTTCCATGTTACGGAGGGCGATAACGTGGATATGCAATTGACCCACCCGTTTCCAATACAGCGCGTCTTTACCAACCGCAGCATCCAAACCCTCTTTAACCAGTGGTCAGGGTTTCGCCAATTCCTGGCAAAAGACAGTATCTCTGAAGTTCTCATCACCCGCTAGAAGCCATCCAAATCAATTCCAAAGCATCCAACCAGCAACTCTTTGTGGGGTTAGATCGTAATGGGAGGAACTATGACTTCGTTGAAGGGCACGCGCGTAACATGGCTGGGTCACGCGACCGTGCTCGTCCAGACTGCCAAGGGAACTAACATCCTTATCGATCCATTTATCGAACAAAACCCGAAATACCCTAAAGGCTTTAAACTCCCTGAAAAGATTCATTACATACTCTTGACCCACGGACACAGCGATCACATTTCGGACGCAGTTCCGGTGGCGAAAAAGCATAAGTCCACGGTAGTTGCCATGTACGAGTTATCGGCTTTTGTCGGTAAACAAGGTGTGAAAGATACGGTCGGAATGAATCTGGGCGGGACGGTTCAGTTAGAAGACGTAGCTGTCACAATGGTCGATGCAAAACACTCCTCGGGCGCGCAGGACGATGATGGGACGCACTACGTCGGTGTTGCGGCCGGATATATCTTAGCGGTATCAGGCGGCCCGGTGCTGTATCACGCGGGGGATACCGCCGTATTCGGAGATATGAAGTTGATCCAGGAGTTATATCGTCCCGAGTTAGCCATGCTACCTATTGGTGGACACTTCACCATGGGACCGAAAGAGGCTGCCGTCGCCACGAAGTTGTTGGGCGCGTACACGGTGCTTCCGCTGCATTTCGGGACCTTTCCTCAACTGACCGGAACTCCGGAACAATTAGCTGCGTTGGTCGATGCAAACGTAAAAGTCGTACGGATCGAGCCAGGCGAATCGATCTAGAAGCATTTCGGCCTAAGCAGTTTGAGATAACAAGGCCGGCATGGTGGCCAGCCTTTTACGTAACCGTTAGTTACCTTCCGGGGGCAGCTTTCTTCTGTTCGGCCCAACGACGCTTCACGGCCTCAGCAATTCGCTCGCGACCTTCCGGAGTCAGATTCCTTTTCTTCTTTCTTGTTATTTTCTTGGCTGCAGCAGCTGCTGGTTTTCTAATCTTGGTTGCGATCGCGCCGCCTAACAGTACACGCGCGCGTTGCAGTTGCGCAATTTCCAGATCAATCTGAGCTAGTATCTCTGAAACTCCCACGGTTCCTCCTCGAACGCATGCATAAGTGATCCCATCCCCGTCATGGACCTCAAGAAGTTGATTGTCGAGAACACTTGTGCTTGTAAAAACAAGATACTGAAGGGTAGAATCTTTTACAACTAATTATCTTTTTTGAAATAGCTATAAGTACCTATAGTGACCCAGACTGCTGACAAACTTATCCTTTGATTGACATATTCTCGGGTGCTAAAGCTGCGCCCCCTCAGAGCTGGGTCGCATCTCGTCGTGTTTAGGTTTGTGCTTTCCCATGACTGCGTTATGAATGGGGCACCCGGCGTCGCACACGACGTAGATTCCCTCAGGGGCTAAAGCCACGCTTGTTATATTGCGTTTATGGCGCGGCTGAAGCCGCGCCCCCTTCAAAGCTGGGTCGCATCTTCTCGTGTTTGGGTTTGTGCTTGCTGGACTCGTAAGGTAGGCAGCCATGGCAAGGTAAGTGTTAGACGCCGCGGGGAGTCTTTGGGGCGGGTGGGACGTCCGTCGGTGCGGGAGCCGGTGGGATATCGGTTAGACCTTGCCCGCCAATTCGCAGGTTCGGCGCCTCGGCTGCACGATAGTTGCGCAAGTCACGAAGTATCTCCACCTTTTCGCGTGCATAATTACCGGCGAGGCGTGTCAGGGCGTAGGTGATTATGTCGCTATGATGCAGGTCCTGAACGGAAGGGTCACGGCGCATATTCAACCACAGGCGGTGCACTAACTGCACGTCGTCCGGCCCCAGGGCAGGAGCGTGAGGTCCGATATAAAAGACTTTGGTTTCGCCGTTTGAACCGATGACGTAGAAATTGAATTGCCGCTTCGGTTCGGGCAGCGCTTCCCAAGCCTGCCCGAGATGAAACGCCTGATCTTCAGCGGTCATCGAAGTAGACTGGCCCGAAACCACTGAATCAACTTCAAGCGAATTTGCGCCTTGCACTAACGCGGCAAATACATCTCCAGCGGGTACTACCAGCAGGGCAACTTTTTTTCCAAAGCTCTCAGCTACCGACACGGCCTTGGTGAAGAGCATCTGTTCATGCTCGCTGAAGCTTTGTTCTTCGGCGCTCAGATATTCAGGGCCACCGGCGCCCATCATGCGCACACTTATCACAACAACGTCGCGGTCTTCAGTCTTGGTGCGCGCGAGTACCCACTTTAAAGCCAGAGGATTGGCCGCGTCACGCATGGTAACCATCACGCTGCCAGGGCGAATCGCCACCGACTCTCGGCTGATGGTGTCCTGGTGCTCCAGTTGAAAATGGTCTTTCATCTGGCGCGCTGTCGCGGCATGTTTACGCAGATTTTGCCGTTCGGAGACGCTGAAAATGATGAAGAACATAGCCGCAAAAAGGATGCCGCTTACCGTCGCGATCGACTTCGTAAACAGGTTGACGACGGCTGTGGAGGCCAGCACGAGGAAGACCGAGAACAGGCCGACGGGCAATTCGGTTTTGCCGATTCGAATATTTGGAGGAACCTTCCAGCCGCGTTCGCCGTGGTATTTCCGCCGCAGGACGAGCATGGCGAGACTGTTGAAGGTGAATGACCAGATGACGCCGAAGGCATAAGCCTCACCGAGGGTGATGACGTTGCCCCGGGTCACGATGATGGTGAACATCTGCAGACCGAAGACCAGGTTGACGATACGAGAGCTGGTACCGAACTTGGCGTGGGGCTTGCGGAACCAGTCGGTCAGCACGCCATCTTCAGCGACCCGCATCAGCACGCCGGTGGACCCGATCATGGAGGTGTTGATGGCTCCGGAAAGAATCAGGAAGCCGACCACAACGACGAAGATACGGAACGCAATTCGCCAGAACATGGGACCTACCATGAACATGGCAAGGCCTGCGATGAGGTTGTTCTGGTAAATGTTGGTGCGCTCCCATGTGGGAATGAGCATGGAAGCCAGCAGGGTAGCGCCGCCGGTAAAGACCAGGCTGTAGATGGCGATAACGATTGCCGCCCGCTTTAGATTCTTCAGCTTCGGATGCTCGATCTCGCGGTTGACCTGCGCCAGGCTCTCTTCACCGCTCATGGCCAGAATCGAGTGGCCAAACGCCATCAAAATGCCAAACAGGCCGAAGATGGGAAGTCCGGAATTTTTAAGAAATCCAAGAGCGTCGTCGCTGAACTTGAGGTTCGAAGGAATAGGGGCTGGCGGCAGATGTGAGCCACGCATAATGACTGAATATCCGCCCCACGCGAACAGAATGACCACCATCACGGTGGTGATCTGCATGACGCGCAGTGCCTTATCGCTCGACTCCTCAATGCCCTTGATGTTTTGCCACCAGTAATAGATGGTCACGGCCGCCGCAAAAACCGCAGCGGTGGAATTCATGTTGAACTGAAAGGAGTGGCCCTGCGCGTCCATCAGAGCGGGAGGAAGCCAGTGGCTAGTGTTGGCCACAACCATCATCTCGTTCATCAGCCCGGTGATGTATTGCCCGGCGGACACACCGGAAATCGGGCCGGTGAGGATGTAATCGAACATCAGCGCTGAAACACTAAGCTTGGCAAAGGTGCCGCCTAGTGCCTCTTTGACGACCCGGTACACGCCGCCCCGGGTAAACATCGAGCAGCTTTCGACGTAGACAGCGCGCACGGCGAAGCTGAACAACATGATGCCCAGGATGAACCAGGGCGCTGCTGCTCCAACTGCGTGCTCTGCGATGCCGCCGGCATAAAATGCTGAGGAACCTAGATCATTGAGAACGATGGCGGCCGCACGCCAGAAGGATATGAATGTGAGCATCACGGAGGACGCCACAATAAGACGTACGCGGTCGGAGGGAGGGGCGACGGTCGTTCGAGTAGATGCCATTACGAAGGGGCCGGATCAGTGAACTCGGCCATTCAATGTCCTGAGAGCGAAATTACCGTCCGCCCAACGCTGAGTGTATGTCTAAACAGCGCCCCAGTCAATGGGAATAAATGGGTTTAGTGACCGGCCCTGCAAGAGATGCGCTATTCGTCTCCGAACAGCTCTTTGCCGTCCTCGATAAAGCTGATGATTACGACGATTGCCGACCCCGCCAGGCCAACGAAGAACATGAGTTCAAGCAGTCGAATTACGTAGGTCGCGAAGTGCATAAATTTATTGTAACGGCATTCAAAGTTCTCAGCGCAATGAAGTTGATCTAGGTTCTGCCGCGGAGCGTATTTTTCAAGTCAAGTAACTCGCACAAAGGTATCAATAATCCTCCGGATTAAGGCGACGACATCGGGCCTGTTCAAGGCTTGCGCTCAAATCAAGTAAACTCGGCCAAGGATGCAACGCGATTCATTGAAGTTATGGGCGGCTGCGGGGCTCGCCGCTGGATTGCTTGAGCTACCGTTTCCGATCGCCGGTCCGCTGCCGGTATGGCGCAGTTTGTTCGCATGGTTTGGGTTGGTTCCGCTGCTTTGGGCGATTCTCTCCCCCGCGACAATAGACGCCGTTCGCCCGCTGCGGCGCAGCTTCCTGCTCGCGTACTTATGCGGTGTGCTTTGGTATTGCGGCAATTGCTACTGGGTTCGCGACACAATGATGCGCTACGGAGATATGCCGGCCATCGCTCCGGTATTGCTTCTCATTGGGTTCAGCCTGGTTCTGGGTCTGTATTTTGGTCTCTTCGGTCTCAGCATCATGTTGGTACGGCGAGTCACCGGCAGCACGCGGCTGGCATTGATTGCTGCGCCCTTTTTGTGGACTGCGCTTGAATTGGCGGCTGCGCGCATCACCAGCGTTCCCTGGGATCAGTTGGGTTATTCGCAAGTCGACAACGGAGTGGTGAACCAGCTCGCGCCCTGGACCGGTGTGTACGGAATCAGCTTTGTGCTGGTTGTTGTGAATGCGTTGCTGGCTGCCGGCTTATTGCTCACGCGCGGCACAAGGAAGGGGCTGGCCGCAGTAATCGGGCTGATTTTCGCTGCGGTTGGAACGGCTGGTACGTTCATGGCTGTGCCCCGGCCTCCCGGCGTGGCGACAGCAGTGCTCGTTCAACCCAATCTCGATGTGGGTGGTGACAACGCCTGGACGGCGCCGGGGGAGTGGGATCAGCACATTGCGCAGTTCACACAACTTGCCGGGGAGCAATGCAAGACATACACCGCCGGAATGCCGCAGTCAGGCGCTGCGACGGGAGAGATTGTTTGCCCGCCCTACGCGACGCACCCTGACTTAGTTGTGTGGCCCGAGGCGCCCTCGCCGTTTCTCGAGGGCGATCCGCGGTTCCAGCAAGCGATGGTCAATCTTACGCATGCTGTTCAGGCTCCTTTGATTGTGGGCAGTCTTGCTGCAGATTATTCGACGGAAGAAAACGAGTGGCGCGATTACAACGCCGCCATTGTCGTTGGAGCGGACGGAGGCAGGGTTGGGCGGTACGACAAGATCCACCTGGTTCCATTTGGGGAGTACGTGCCGTTTCAGCGATTGCTTTTTTTTGCGCATAAGCTTACCGGCAAGGTATCAAGATTTACTCCAGGTGAGCGGCGAAAGGTATTTCGGCTTAATGGGCATCGCTACGGCATTTTTATCTGTTACGAAGCAGTATTTGCCGACGAGGTGCGACAGTTCTCGCAATTAGGCGCAGAGGTGCTGGTGAATATCAGCGACGACGGCTGGTATGGCGACACCAGCGCTCCGTGGCAGCACTTGAATATGGCGCGCATGCGTGCCATTGAAAATCGCCGCTGGCTGCTGCGCGACACTAACAATGGAGTCACGTCGGTAATCGACCCCTACGGGAGGGTGAGGCAGAGCATAGCGCGTCACCAGATCGATGCGCTGCCGGCTCGCTATGGGTTTCGCGACGACGTCACGTTCTATACCGCGCACGGCGACGTATTTGCCTGGGGTTGTGTGATACTAAGTCTGGGCGTAGTTGGCTGGTCGTTACGAGTTAGTCTGCGACGCATACTTCAACATAAGTCAGGTCATACGAGCTAAATATGGCATTAAGCGATCTCGAATACGCCTACGCTCCGGTGCGCGATCAAGTGCGCGACCTGCGGGAGTATCTTTGACCCCGCCCGCCTCAGCAGAGAACTAGCCGCAATCGAAACAAAACTTGCCGATCCATCCTTATGGTCAGCCTCCGGCGCCAGCAAGCCGCTGATGCGCGACCGCAAACGGCTCGAGGCGATGATCGCGGACGACGAAGCATTGGTGCGCCGCACCGGTGACATTGAAGCCTACTTCGAGTTAGCGCGCGAGGGTGAAGATGTGCTCGCCGATCTTGAGCGCGACATCAATGCCCTGAGCATATTTTCAGAAGAGCTTGAGGCGCGGACCATGCTCAATGGTGAGGCCGATCCTCTCAATGCAATCGTCACGGTGCATCCCGGGGCCGGCGGAACCGAGAGCCAGGACTGGGCAGAAATGTTGCTGCGCATGTATCTGCGCTGGGCTGAGCAGCAGGGATTCAAGACCGAGATGAATGACTATCAGGATGGTGAGGAGGCCGGCATCAAATCCGCGACATTCACCATCATGGGCGAGTGCGCATTCGGTTTGCTGGCAGGAGAGAGTGGCGTACATCGACTGGTGCGCATCTCACCGTTTGATTCGGCCAAACGGCGGCACACATCGTTTGCTTCGGTCTACGTTTCGCCTGAGATCGACGAAACCATTCATGTTGATCTGAAGGTCGAAGACCTGCGCATTGACACTTACCGCTCTGGCGGCAAGGGCGGTCAGCACGTGAACACGACGGACTCCGCCGTGCGCATGACACATTTGCCGACAGGCATCGTGGTGCAATGCCAGAACGAGCGGTCGCAGCACAAGAACCGTGAAAAGGCGATGAAGATGCTTCGTTCGCGGCTCTATGAATACGAACTAGAAAAGAAGCGCGCCGTCAGCAAGAAAGTTGAAGACTCGAAGCTTGAGATTAATTTTGGTTCGCAGATTCGTTCTTATGTTTTGCAGCCGTATCGCATAGCAAAGGATCATCGCACCAAGGTTGAGGTGGGAGACGTGGACAAGGTGCTTGACGGTTATCTTGAGCCGTTTCTTCGCGGATTTCTGCTCGCCAAACGCCGAGGGACGGCCGTATCCGCCGCACCCGACGATGAGTTAGACACTTAGTTGACCAGACGTAAAATGAGCTGAGGGGAGCCGAGTTACAAGTGAATGATCCAACCATTATCGATGAAATGTTGCGTGCGACTCGGACGATCGCCGTCGTAGGAATGAGCGATAAGTCATGGCGCGCGAGCCATAACATCGGGCGCTATCTGGCCAGCCAGGGGTACACAGTGTTTCCTGTAAATCCGACGCTGAGTGAAATCGATGGACTTAAGTGCTATGCAACTCTTGAGGCAGCGCAGGCTGTGGCTAAGACCGAGAGTGGCGCAGGCATAGACCTTGTCGATGTGTTCCGCGCTTCTGAAAATGTTCCGCCGATCGTCGACGATGTCATTCGACTCGGGATTCCCTATCTGTGGCTACAGGATGGAGTCATTCACGAAGAGGCCATCGCGCGTGCCCGAGAAGCGGGCGTCAAATGCGTGCAGGACGACTGCATCTTCCGCGAACATGCGCGCTTCGCCGCCGGCGGATTGGGTTAAGGAATGAAGGCCATGCGGATTGCACGTCTCCTGCTCGCGAGTTTGGTGCTGCTTGGCGCGGGGCTGTCTGCGTTGGCCGATTCAAGTTCCGCTGACTTGCCGCATGTGCATGTTCAATTGATGGTGCTGCCACAGGCGCTCGATCGCGGTGGAGCGGCGGAGGCGGGCATCTACTTCAAACTGGAACCGGGGTGGCATGTCTACTGGATGAATCCGGGAGACGCCGGGGAGCCTCCCCGCGTTCGCTGGACTCTGCCTGCCGGAATCACTGCGGGGCCGCTGCAATTTCCTGCGCCCAAGCGCCTGCCTCTCGGTCCGCTCATGGATTTCGGGTACGAGGACGAAGTGCTGTTCCCTCTGACGCTGAACGTGGCGAACTCGGCGAGCGAAGCGCCTGCCGCGCTCCACGCAAAAGTCAGTTGGCTGGTCTGCCGCGGCAGTTGCATCCCTGAGAAGACGGAACTGGAAATCAGCAGGAATGTGGCCGAGCCCTCAGGCAAGTCTGCGCCGCTGGAAGCAGATGCTGCGGTCTTCCAGAAGTTCGCCGAGCGAATTCCGAAGCCGATGCCGACGACCTTCAGGGTTGGATTTCAGAACAACGCCGGATCGATTCGGCTGACGGTCGAGAGTGGACAACGGGAGACGGAGGCTGCGTTCTTTCCGGCGCAGGCCGATGTCTTCGACAATCCAGCGCCGCAGAAGGTTGTGGCTACCGCCAAAGGCTTGACGCTCGATCTCAAAAAGGACGCAAATCTTAAAGCCAGCCCTGCACAATTGTCTGGGGTAATCGAGTTGTCGGGTGGACGCGCTTTTGAATTCGTTGCGCTGCAAGGGCCGCCGACGGCCCCTGCGCCCGGGGCGGCATCGTTGCCTGTGACTGGGTCCGTGGCGTCCGCAGTACCTATTGCTCCAGAGCCGGTTGCGCCGTCACATCGGAGCCCGGGGTTGCTGGAGGCAGCCGGTTTGGCGTTTGTCGGCGGGCTGCTGTTGAACCTGATGCCGTGTGTGTTTCCGGTGCTGTTTCTCAAGGGGCTGGCGCTGGTGCAGTCAGGCAATGAGGAGCGCAACAGGCTGCGCACCCACGGATTTGTGTACGCGGCGGGGATCCTGGTTTCGTTCTGGGCGCTGGTTGCGCTGCTGCTTGGGTTGCGTGCGGCGGGGGCGAGATTGGGTTGGGGATTTCAATTTCAGTCGCCGGTGTTCCTGGCGCTGATGGCGGGGCTGTTGTTCTTCCTTGGCCTGTCGCTGGCGGGGCAATTTGAAATCGGTCTCACGCTCACCAGTGCCGGGGGGGCGTTGGCGCAAAAGCAGGGGTACACGGGGAGCTTTTTCACCGGCGTGCTGGCGGTGATTGTGGCGACGCCGTGCACCGCTCCACTGATGGGGCCAGCCATCGGCTATGCGCTGGCGCAGTCGGCGGCGGTGACGTTCGCCGTGTTTACTGCCCTGGCGTTGGGATTGGCCGCGCCCTACGTGGCGTTGACACTGCAACCGGCATGGACGCGGGTGTTGCCGCGGCCCGGTGCGTGGATGGAAGTGCTGCGGCAGGCGATTTCGGTGCCTATCTTTGCCACTGTAATCTGGCTGGCGTGGGTGCTGGCGCAGGCGTATGGCGCGAGCGTACTGGCCGCGCTGCTGGCAAGCTTCCTGCTGCTGGCGATGGCGGGATGGTTTCTGGGGCGCTGGCCTGCGACCCGTTGGGCCACAGTGGTTGCGGCGCTGATTGTGCTCGCGGTGATTGCTTTGAGCGTGGTCGCACCGCGGCGGCTTGCTGTGGCTGCGCAGGGTGCGACTTCGTCCGGGCCAAGCGCCGGCAAATGGGAACCGTGGTCGGTTGCGACGGTGGCGCGCTACCAGGCGCAGGGGCGGCCAGTGTTTGTGGACTTCACCGCTAGCTGGTGCCTAAGCTGCCAGGTGAATGAACGAGTGGCGCTGAATCAGCCGTCCGTGCAGAAGGCATTCAAGGACGCCAACGTGGCGCTCTTGCGCGCGGATTGGACGCAACAGGACGAAGCCATTGGCAACACGCTGACGTCTCTGGGCCGCAGCGGCGTGCCGGCGTATGCGCTGTATGCGCCGGGCAAGGCCAATCCTGAGATGCTGCCGGAAGTGCTGACGGCCGGGATTGTGACCGATGCGGTGGCGAGGGTGCGGGCAGGGCACTGAACTCTCATCCTGACGACCCCTCCCCCTCCCCCCCTATTTCTGGATGGAAGTTATTTCATTAGTTCAGGTTACGAGTGGCGGTCACCGCTAAAAATTTGATTCGATTAGACTTATTCGCAGAAATTTGATTCTAAAAGAGTTAGTGGTGCAATGGCCGCTGTTTGCTAGTTACTACCTACGATTCGCGTGATTTGTCCCCGCTAATATCCACGTGATTATTGTGCCTTGGGCGAGGGTAATGATCTGCAAAATGATTGTGCGCCTCGAGATAGTCGAGGTCGTCGCGTCGAGTCTGGTATCGCTTAAGGCGGCTCGACATAGGAGGTGTGGTCGTGGATAGGAACGGTGCAATCCACCCATGCGCAAAGGGCGCGGAGGCATGGGGCACGGGGCAGCTTGGGTTTTAGAAGCAACCGCAGGTCTTTCGACTTCGGTCGCCTAGCGACCTTCGCTCAAGATGACAATGCATTTTTCGATCGACCGCGCTACATCAACAATCTACGCGGTACACCAACAATCTAAATAGCCAAAAGATTGGGCAAGCATTGGTTCGAAGGAGCGCGTATACTCGCTGGCAAGTTGGTACCTATTCCTCGCCTGTAGCTGATGACGACTTGCTGCAGACGAGCACCTGTAACGAAAGACCAAAGGAAAGATTGGAGACAATCATGATCTTTGGACACAAATCCGATTTAAAAACGCATCTCTCTCCAAAGCACGCGACGTTTTCGCATAAGGTGATCGCACGCAGTGCATACGATCAGACCCCCGGACCGATACCGATGCGCCAAAACGAAACGTCCCCTGAAAGAGATCCTCCGCAGAAGGTTAGAGGGTCGGAAGTCGTTGACCGCGAATCTTAAAAACGAACCCCCGGCATGCAGGAACATGCCGGGGACTTATTTTATCGGCCCTGTAAATTACAAAATGCGGATCGCAACGAGCGGAAAAATCACCACGGATACACAGAAGAAAACAAAGTTCGGGTGCGGCCTGGGTTGCAGAAGCAACCGCAGGTCTTTCCGCTGCGGTCGCAGCCTGACCTTCGCTTAAAGATGACTCGGAGAGATGAAGATTGTGATTTCCCACCTATGAGTGCGGTCATGGATGGGCAACTGGCACCGCACACGACGTGGATTTCCCTCGGGGGCTAAAGCCACATTCTCTATGTGGTATTTATGGCGCGGCTGAAGCGGCGCCCCTTCAGCTCTATGTAGCATTTATTGAGTGGCTGGGAGATTTTCGGCAGCCTGCGAAGTCGGGCCCCTTGCAAGCTGGGTTCATCAAGTCGGTGTTTGGGTTTGTGCTTTCCCACTTATGACTGCGTCACGAGTGGGGCACCCGGCATTTATGGCGCGGCTGAAGCCGTGCCCCTTCAAGCTAGATGATTCAAGGCCGTGTTTCCGGTTCGTGCTTCCCACCCATCCCGGCACACACGTTACGGCTTGGAGTGTTTTGAAGCTCGTATGCGGCGAATTTCTTCCATGCGCTGGGCTAGTACTTTTTCGCGGCCCTCTTGCGTGGGCTGATAGTAGCTGCGGCCCTTGAGCGAATCGGGAAGGCAGTCCATGTCGGCTACGCGGCCCTCTTCGTCGTGGGCGTAGAGATAGCCCTTGCCGTAGTCGAGCTCACGCATCATGCGCGTGGGAGCGTTGCGCAGATGCAGCGGAACTGGCTCCTGGCGGGTGTGTTCTATCTCTTGCTGCACGGCGCCATAGGCGGTGTAAACCGAATTGGATTTGGGCGCGAGGCAAAGATAGACAACGGCTTCGGCCAGCGCTAGATCGCCCTCCGGAGATCCTAGAAAGTCGAGCGTCTCTTTGGCGGAAAGGCAGAGATTGAGGGCCTCAGGCGCGGCGAGGCCGATATCTTCAACGGCCATGCGCACGACGCGGCGCGCGAGGTAGAGCGGATCTTCGCCGGCGGCAAACATGCGCGCCAGCCAATAGAGAGCGGCGTCGGGATCGCTGTTGCGCACGCTCTTGTGCAGCGCGGAGATGAGGTTGTAATGCTCTTCGCCGGATTTGTCGTACACCAATACGCGCTGCTGCACGGCCTCAGTGGCAAGCGCTTTGTCGATATGCAACTTAGCGGTTGCATTTGAAGTAAAGACAGAAGCGCCTTCCTCAGGCACGCCGACAGTTTGGATGTGCAACTTTGAGGTTGCCTTTGTCGTGAAAGCCAAAGCGCCGTCTTTGCTTGGCGCAATTTCTGGCACGCCGGAATCTGCGTCTGGATCTGCAATGGATTCGGACACCTTTGTAGCCGGTTCCTGGGCAAGTTGCGCGGCTACTTCAAGGGTGTTGTAGGCAGAGCGGCAATCGCCGTTGGAGTAGCTGGCGATCAGGGCGAGGGCGTCGTCGTCGGCGGTTAGACCGAGCGAGCCGAGGCCGCGTTCCTTATCTTCGACGGCGCGGCGCAGGAGAGCGACGATGCGCCCTTCACTGAGCGGATGGAGCACGTAGACGCGGCAGCGGGAGAGTAATGCGGAGATGATTTCAAAGGAAGGATTTTCGGTGGTTGCGCCAATGAGGCGAATCGTCCCGCGCTCGACGTAGGGCAGGAACGCGTCCTGCTGGGCTTTATTGAAGCGATGAATTTCATCGACAAAGAGGATGGTCCGCGAGTGCATTTCAGCGGCCTGCGCGGCGGAAGCCATGACCTGCTTGATTTCTTTAATGCCGCTCATGACCGCGGAGAACTCAACGAAGTTGGCGCGGGTGGCTTCGGCAATGATCTTAGCGAGTGTGGTCTTGCCTACGCCCGGAGGTCCCCAGAGGATCATGGAACTGGTGCTGGTGGTCGATTCGGAACCTTCGATTTGGACGCGCAGAGGCTTGCCGGGACCGAGCAGGTGTTCCTGACCGCTGTATTCCTCGAGGGTGCGGGGACGCATGCGCTCAGCGAGGGGCGCGCCCACGAGGGGCTTGCCGCTGGAAGATTTTTCAAAGCCCTCGGGGATTCCGTCGAAAAGGCTCATGGCTGCTTCTTTCGATGCGCGGGAGGGGCGAGTGTGCCCGTTGAACGTTGCCGCGACGCCTCATAAAGGAGCACACTCGCAGCGACCGCTGCGTTGAGGCTTTCGACGGGGCCGGGGCAGGGAATGGTGAGTGCGGCATCGGTGAGGGCGGCCAGTTCAGCGGGAATGCCGTTGCCCTCGTTGCCGATGAGAATGGCGGTCGGCAAGGTCAGGTCTTCACTGTGTGCGGGATGCCCGGCGGTGGCCGTGGTCGCGAATATTTTCAAGCCAGCCTCGCGCAGGTGGGCGAATGCTTCGGCCGCGGGGACGGTGAGGAGGGGAAGGCGAAAGAGGCTGCCGGCCGAGGCGCGCACGGCTTTCGGGTTCCATGCACTGACGGTTCCGGGGAGGCAGATGATGCCGTCGGCGCCGAAGGCTTCAGCGGACCGGACAATGGTGCCGAGGTTACCGGGGTCTTGCAGGCCGGCGAGGACGAGGAGGAGGGGCGCGGTGCTTTTGTGGATGCCGAGTACATGCGCCCACGTCCAATCGGGCGGCTCGACGAGGGCGGCGACGGGTTGCGGGGTTTCGGTGCCCAGAGCGGAGTCGAGCAAGGGGCGGGGCATCACGAGTACTTCAATGTGCGAGGGCAAGTGCATTGCCTTGATGAGCTGTTCACCCTCAGGGGCGGCGGCGAAGACACAGTCGATGTGGAGGCCTGCATGCAACGCTTCAGCCAGCAGGTTTGGCCCTTCGATTCCCGCGAGGTTTTGCTGACCGCGGCCGGGGTGGGCGAAGGCGCGGCGCAATTGTTTGAGGCGGGCATTCTGCTTACTATGTACAATTCTGGTAGTCATTTGTGGAATGCGTACCGACGCTTAGCCGATTTTAAGCCGTCTGAGTGAGGAGTGGCCGTATGGCGTGCGGCAGTTCACTTGCACCATGGCCGGTGCTGTGATAGCTTCCGAGTTTGGCGGATGCAAAATTTGCGTTTTCACCATGAGGTTGCGTTACGTCGATCAGAGGCAGGGTCCTGAGGGTGTTGAGCGCTACGATCCTGCGACGCTCATTTAAAAAGGCGAGTGTGAATCGCTTGAGGGAACCGAGGTAGACCTTCTTGTCCGCGGAAATCTTGCGCGTCCATCCCGATGAACCCGAACCAGACCGGATAGACTACATCGTTTCGTGTCTGCGCAAAGGCTTTGTTGTTGCGTTGCCCACTGACACCTTCTA
Source organism: Acidobacteriaceae bacterium (assembly GCA_025350325.1). Taxonomy (GTDB): domain Bacteria; phylum Acidobacteriota; class Terriglobia; order Terriglobales; family Acidobacteriaceae; genus Telmatobacter. Next base: position 24,323 of record JANXYB010000076.1, on the reverse strand, counting down.
CGGCCTGGCCGTCGACCCGGTGAATCTGCATGCGGTCGAGAGTATCTACCAGATCAAGAGCCGGCAGAAGCATAAGCCGCTCTCGCTGCTGATTTCCGGCCTGGCCCAGGCGTATGAATTGGCGCGTGACACCGATCCGATGCTTGACAAGCTTGCTGACAAATTCTGGCCGGGGCCGCTCACGATTATTGTGCGAGCCGGCACCAAGTTGCCACTGCGTTCGACGGCAAACACGGGCAACGTGGCGTTGCGCGTACCCGACGCGACCATTGCGCGCGCTGTGGTGGAGCGGTTTGGCCTGCCCATCACGGCAACAGCCGCGAACCTGCAGGGCGCGGCGGAGTGCACGCATGCGGCCTGCGTTCGCGATCAGATTGGCGACCGCATTCCCCTGATCATCGATGGCGGTCCGACGGGCCGTGCGCTGCCGACTACGATAGTCGACCTCTCGCTGGGCGAGGGGCGGTGGGAAATTCTTCGCGAAGGCGCTATCCCCACGCACGAAATCGTCATGGTTATGCAGCGGTAAGACCCCCTGATGCGGACGTCGCCAAGACCAAAGTCGAGCAGCAGAATCTGGCGTGCGATTCTTCTGCTGCTACTGATGGTTGGGATCGGAATTGCGGGCTGGTGTCGTTGGGTCTACGTGCAGATCGAGCGCTATGCTTCAGAGGATATGGCAGCCCCAGCCGATGCGATTGTGGTTTTTGGCGCGGCGGAATATGACGGCCATCCCTCGCCGGTTTTTAGATCGCGGCTGGATCATGCGGAGTCGCTCTATAGTCGCGGCATCGCTCCTCTGATCATTACGCTGGGCGGTGGCGGGGGCGATCAGTATTCAGAGGGCGCGGTCGGCCGCGAATATTTGATCGGGGCCGGCGTTCCGGCGTCGGACATCATCGCTGAAACCGAGAGCAAAGATACTGAGGAATCGTCGCGCCGCGTGGCTGTAATCGCTCGGGCAAACGGGCTGCGGCGGCTGGTCGTGGTGAGTGATGCCACACATCTTTTTCGCATTCATGAAATCTGCTCGGCCAATGGGCTGGATGTATTGACGTCGCCGCGTCCGCGCGTGCAGATCGAGGGCAATGCAGGAGAGACACAGCGCGTCGTGCACGAGATTGTGACCTATACGGCTTGGCGGTTGCATTTGGGGTGAGGTTCACTTTTCTTCCTACACCGAATCATGGTCGGGTGAGGTTTCGGGGTATCCCACTCATGCACGCGATGACACTGCGGTCACGAATGGAGTGCCCGGCTTGACGTTGAATTGCTAGAAGCAACCGCAGGTCTTTCGACTACCTGCGCTACGCTCAAGATGACAAATGGAGAGATGAATGTTCGTGCTCTCCCACCCTTGACTGCGTCAAGGATGGGGCACCCGCCTTTTGTTATCCCCTCACATGTGGAAGAAAGGCCATCAATACCAGTGCGAAGGCGGCGGCGCTGGCGGTCGATAGAAAATTGACGGCGTCGTTGTTGAGAGCTCCGCGCTGCTCCCATGTGGCGCCGAGCAGGCTGTCAAAGAACAGACCGAAGACGCCGCCGGCCCAGCTCACTGCCATCATGGATAGACCTCCGTGCAGCGCCAGAGAGCCTGCGGCGGCGACGATGGCCGCAGCAAAAGTTCCGGCGAAGGTGCCGCCGAGGCTGATGGCACCGTCGGTGCCGGGGTCAGTGCGCCGCAAGTTTGTGATCATGCGCGGATGCGTGCTGAAGACCTGGCCTAGTTCAGAAGAGACGGTATCGGCTGCGGCCTCGGCGAGTGCTGCGAGGGCAATCGTAAAGAAGGCGGAGGGAGATTGCCGCGTGAGGGCGAGCCAGCGTTGATTCATCATCCACGACTGAATCAAATCATTGGACGCGATGACCGCGATGCCGAGGTTGGCCGCTACCTGCGATGCGGATCTTCCGCGACGACTCTCGGCGGTGCCGAGGCGCTCTTTACGTTTGTGGCCGAAACGCGTCGCCAGCGATGTGAGTACCAGTACGGCCGCAAGCGGTACGACGGCGGTGTGCCACGGCTGGTAGGGAAACATGGTTGTCGAGAACATGAGGCATGCGTTGATGGCAGCGCCGGCTGCGGCCGCGCCCGGTGTGGCAGAGCGCGTCTGGAGAGCAATGATGCCGAGCAGCAGGCTGAGGCCGACAGTCCAGATTGCGACAGAAGGAACCTGGACGGCCCACCAATGCGTCAGCAGCACTGCGCTGGCGGCAACGAAAGGCATCACAAGGAGGAGCACGGTTTTTGATTCCCAGATCAACTTCGCTTGCGCCACGCCTTATCGTATCGTTTCCTGCGGCGCGGATTGCGGAGCGAGTGAGACAGAGCCAGTGAATCGGTTTACACTCATTTCGCAGCCAATTATTCACGCGCCTGTAGTGCCTACGAAATTCATGGAGCCGTTAATGAAAAGGTGTTCAATCGCCCTGTCTGTCTTTGCTGCGGTGCTGACCGTCAGCGGTGTTGCCCAGACGGCAGCACAGCGGATGCAAATCGATCGCAAGGGCGAAACGATTGTGCTCGAACCATACGCGCAAAATATTCTGCGTGTAACGCTGAGTCTTAAGCCAGAATCAGCGCTGGCGGGGCCGGGTTATGGGTTCGTGGCGAAGCCTGGCGCGGATGGGTGGAGCAAGACAGAGACGGAGCAGACGGAGGTTTACCGGTCGTCGCGCATGGTCGTGAACGTAGAGCGCGCGCATCCGCCTGCCGAGCCACGGCTGCACACGCAGGTCGACATCGCTAAGTTTTTCAATGGGTCGACTCCGGGCGCGCATATCACCTTCACCACGCCCGAGGGCAAGAAGCTGCTTGAGATGACAGGCTGGTCGCAGTCGGTGCCCAACCACAAAGACGGCACGGCCAGCTTGCTCAATGATCGGCGATCTACCGACCCGGAGTTTTATACGGTCGGTGCGGATTTTGTCTCTCCAAACGATGAGCACTACTACGGCCTGGGCGACAATCACGAAGGTTTTCTCGATCATCGCGGTCACCCGGTGCGTTGCTGGAATGACTACACGTCTCCCGCTGCGCCGACGACATGCGTTCCATTTTTAGTGACCAACAAGGGCTATGGGCTGATATGGGACAATCCGTCGAAAACAACAATCGTTGCGGGATTTAACGAGCGGACCACGTGGTCGTCTGAAGTGGGTGATCGGGTTTCATTTTTTGTGATCGCGGGGGCAACAGCCGATGAACTTTACGCCGGATATCGTTTGCTGACCGGTCCGACGCCGATGCTGCCCAAGGCTGCGTATGGCTACATTCAATGCAAGCAGCGGTACTCGAGCCAGGAAGAAGTGCTCTCGGTTGCGAAGGGCTATCGCGACCGGCATTTGCCCGCGGATGTGATGGTAGTGGACTGGTTTTACTACACCAAGATGGGGCAGATGGATCTCGACCCCAAGGCCTGGCCTGACCCTACGGCGATGAACAAGCAACTGCACGCTATGGGCTTTGAAACCATGATCAGCGTGTGGCCGCGCTTTGTTCCCGAAAGCCGTTTTTACCCGGAGCTGTTGCAGAAGGGGTGGCTCATTCACACGGCGGATGGAAAACCGCTGGATGGGCAGCCGTACGATCGTGCGGGCTCGGATATCGACACAACCAATCCCGACGCTGCGGCGTGGTACTGGAAAACGATTCGCGACAATATTCTCAACAAGGGTTTCGATTCGCTGTGGGCAGATGAGACGGAACCCGATTTGCCGCCCAATGGCGCCTACTACAAGATTGGGCCGGGAACGCAGTTTTACAACGTCTATCCGCTGTTTCACACGGCGGCGCTGTACGACGGATTTCGTAAGGACGAACCGCAAAAGCGGGCGTTGATTTTATCGCGCGATGCGTACCTTGGAGTGCAGCGAAACGGGGCGATTGTGTGGTCGTCTGACATCTATCCCACCTGGGACACGCTAAAGCGTCAGGTACCGACTGGCCTCGACTTCGCGGCTTCGGGAATTACTTACTGGTCGAACGACACGGGCGGTTGGCAGTATCTACCCGAGGAGCATCATCCGGCGCACACGCCACTGCTCGATCCGTCGGATGCGCGGGACAATGTGGGCGGCTACGACGACTATCCGGAGCTTTATACGCGATGGTTTGAATACGCTTCGTTCCTGCCGATTTTCCGTTCGCACGGCAGCAGGCGGACCAATGAAGTGTGGTCGTATGGCAAGCAGGCGGAGCCGATTCTAGAAAAGTATTTGCGCCTGCGCTATCAACTGATGCCATACATTTATTCGCTGGGATATCAGACGTGGCTCAACGGTGCGCCGTTTATGCGCGCGTTGCCGCTGGACTTTCCCAACGACGCGAATGTTGCCGATCTGCGCGATGAGTACATGTTCGGACCGGCGTTTTTGGTGGCTCCTGTAACGGAACAGGGCGCGACCAGCCGCAAAGTGTATCTACCCGCGGGTCCGGACTGGTACAACTACTGGACCAATGAAAAACTGAAGGGCGGCCAGACCGTTACGGTGGCAGCGCCCATCGATACCATGCCCTTGTTTGTGCGCGCGGGTTCGATTATTCCCATGGGAGCGGAAGTGGAAAGCACGCACCAGGTGCAGGCCATCGCGAAGGTGCGGGTGTATCCGGGGGGCGACGCCAGCTTCACGCTTTTCAATGACGATGGCATGACTTACGCGTATGAAAAGGGCGCGGGATCGATCACCAAGCTGCATTGGGATGACGCAAAACAGCAACTCACGCATGAGGGGGCGGCGGCCTGGAGCGTGCAAGACAGTGCGGTGGTTGAAGTCGCCGGTCATTGACGGCTGGGTTGAAGGCGGGTGTGGCTCAGGGCTAGTGGCGTGGCGCGACCCTGCGCACTGTTCGATTGGGACTTGTCTGGGATGAGATTGCGGTTCGATAGTCGAGCTCGCATGTCTTGCAAATTATCTGAAGAAATTTTCAGATGTTTGGATGACTTGGTCGATTAGCTTATGTTGCCGAATCGCATCTTTGAAAGTGCTTGCGTCGGATGTGCCATTCCTCTTATCAAGCCCGTACGCACCGCTCAAATTTGCTGATTTTTAATGAGAGTTGCCAAATCCTGATGATCGATCTGGAAAACGATCGAGAGTGCATCGTCTTGCCCTCGCATCAGTACGTAAGTCGCGCATACGTCTACATGCTTGCAGGTCGATGAACTCCGAATCTGCATTCTCCAATCGACGTTGGCGATTAGATATTTGGAATTTATTGTATGCACTTCAACGTTGCGAAGTTGGGTCTCGAAAAGCCCCATCGAAGAGAGGTGAGCCTTCATTCTCGGTACGACTTTGAGGAAGTCTTCCCGTGTGACCGCCTGAACTCCGTTGACCGCGCCGAACATGAATGTAGCCGCGTATAAGTCGCCGATTGCCGATGTATCTGAGGTAGAGGTTGATCTTTCATACGCTTTGAAAAACTCTTTAACTTGTTGGCTCATATTTCTCCTGTGCGTGGTGAGGAACCGGGTCGCGCTGTGGTAGCCCGACGCGGGCCATGTTACGGGATGTTTTGAAATGCCAATCTACCAGACCGCATTTTCATCAACGGACCTTTAGTATTATATCACAAAGTGCGCAGACAATGCAAGGCCCTTAGTTAAACGCGCTGTAGCCAGCGGGCGGTATGTGATCGCCGCCTTGGCGCATTGGTCGACTAGCGGGGCTGGGAACACATCAAGGTGACAGGCGATTACACCTGGGCAGGCTTCAGAAAGGGCCAAGGTCGAGTAGCTCCAGGCCGCGGCAACCTTTCGCAGCACTGAACGAGTGACCTCATTTGCTGAGCGTCCGGGTCTGGATGGTTGGCGTAATCGCCTATCTTTGGCTGACGCGCGGCTCGATTGGTTGCAAAATTCTCATCTGAAGGCCGTTTGAGGATCAGGGGAGGTTGGCAGGGCTGAATGGGCAGGGAAGAGCATGGGCTAGTTGGACGCTGAATGGCGTCCCCAGGGGCTAAAGCCCCGTCGATGTTATTACCTTTATCGGCACGACTGAAGTTATGCCCTGTTACAAAGCAAGCTTTTAACTCGAACGCGGGGTCGCGCCCGATATCGTCGCTTTGACTCGAACGCAGCGTCGCGCCAGATATCGCTTCTTTCAACTCGAACGCAGCGTCGCGGCCCCATACCGCCGGTCGGGGCGCAGCGGCCGCCGTGCCTTATTGATGCAGTGCGGTCTCTGCTAGCGGGCGCGCTGCGTACGGCCGTTATAGGATGGGAAATCCGTATTGTTGAGCCAGTTTCTGAACGACGGTCCATTCGGTTTCCTCGCTATTGGGTTGAGGAAGGCCGCCGGGCAGCCCGGAAGTGCATGCCCCTCCGAACGGGCCGATGGGGACGTTATAGACGGGTGCATGCAGGTGTGGTTCGTTGAATTCGAGAGCTGCCGCAAGACTATTGGCACTGGCATCGCGAACCGTTAGCGGAGCTAGATTCCATCTCCACTCGATGAGTTTTAACACCGAGGTGTGATCGGAGCGGGTACGGGCGATGCTGCGTCTACGCGCAAAAGGGGAGATGATCAGCGCGGGCACGCGGAACCCAAGCCGACCGTCGCTGCCCAGAGCCGCGTCGGTAGAAGGCACCGGCCCGAGCGGTGGAGGCACGTGGTCAAAGAAGCCGCCCCATTCATCGAAAGTGATGATGAGAACCGTGCTTTGCCACGCCGGACTTTTCGTTATAGCGGAGTAGACCTGATTGAGGAACGCTTCACCATTGCGAATATCGGCGTGCGGATGGTCGTCGTTGGACGTGCCGCTGCCTTCGTCTACGAAGCGCGGGTCGATGTAGGAAACCTGGGGGAGCAGGCCTGTTGCGCAGAGAGTTAGAAACTCGGAATAGGGACGACTGATCCCCAAGTATTTCAATCCCCAAAACGCGGTGAACGGAATGGCGTTGTAGAAATATCTGCCGTCAACTCCGGCAGCGGCGAGGAGTGGTCGGGGTCAGCAAGGGCGCAATTCTGATAGTCCGTCAGATGATAGGTGGGATGGAAAGCTCCTGCTTTGTCGTAATTAGTTAGTCCCTGCTGCCGGCCGTTGGCATGGGGAAGCCAGCCAAGGATGTGATCGAAAGAACGATTCTCCATCGTGACCAGAACAATGTGTTCGATACCCGAGCTCTGGGGGGAAGGCAAGGCGCGCTGATCGTCCCCAAAGATGTACGGGGACATCGGTCCAGCGCCTGCCGCCTTAGCCAAAGAGGCGGCGGCCGACGTGCCGAGAAACGTACGACGAGAGAGAGTGTTCATGGGCAATCCGACCTGTCTGCCAAACGCACGCCGTGCTGCTCGGTCGGCCTGCGGGACTGTTTTTTGTCTGAGCAGAAATGGATGGGAGGGAGCGCCGGGTGGTTGTCCCGAAAGATTGACCGGGTCGGCTCCTGTCTTTAGCTCATGGTTGATTCACCGTCGACCGAGATTAACTTTGCGTGTAACTCCCGGCTCGATCACGGTGGCCGCGGGAATTGCAAGCGGCCCGGCCCGCGTGGCTCGGACCCGAAGGCGCACGGACGAATCGATCCGAAGCCAAATGCTCAGCAGGCCTTTCCGAGGGACGGGACCTCCCGCGGATTCTTTCCCACGGGAGGCGAAGATTCGAGATGAATGGAATTTTCTCGTGCTTAAAGAGCGCATCTTCTGAGATTCGGCTGGAGGCTCACAGTCTTTTCGTTACTAGAGCGAGTTCAAAAAGGCGATCAGGTCGTGCTTCTGCCGATCACTCAGGCTCATCTGAAAGCGCAGGTTGTAGAAGTCGACCAATTGCTTCAAATTTGCTGCCGATCCATTGTGGAAGTATGGCGCACGTCCTGCCAGGCCGCGCAGAATCGGCCCCTTGCCACGGCCGACGTCGACACATCGCCCGGTAACGACTCCCTTTCCGGGATCAGAGGTATAGAAGACCAGCGTGTTGCCAACATTTTGAGGATCGGGACATCCACGAATCTCGTACACCGGCATATCAGGCGGCGTGAGCTGCTGCAAGCCGGCGACGATGCTTGGATTTGTCTCCATCAGCGATTGGCGGCTCGTCGCGATGTCGAGCGGCAGGGGGAGAGTGTGATTGCCTACATTGGGAGAGTCGTGACAGGTAGTGCAGGTGCCGGCGATAGAGGCTGGGCTATTGAGCGCCGGATTGTCGTTCAACCCCCGTACGTCGGTTATTGTAGCCACGGCGGTGTTGAAGACAACCTCGCCTGCGGCGATATCTCTCTTCTCTTCGTCGCCGGAGTTTGTCCAGGCAGTGTAGAGGGTGAAGGCGCCAGGGTTGAAGGCCTTTCCGGAGGGATCATGCCCCAGGGAGTCATTCGCACCGGGATAGTAGGGTTGCGTCGAAAGCGCCAGAGGTCCCCCGGTCGCTTGTCCATTAGCGAGGTATCCAGTACGGTTGCTACGAATCTGCGCTGTCGAAAGGCCCAGTTCGAAGTTGACGATCTCAGCAAGCTGCGCGGGTGTGGGCTGAATAGCGCCCTGGGCATGTCCCTGGGTCGCAGCAATTGCCTGGTGGGTCAGGTTTGCATTGAGATTTGCGGCCATAGTCATTGAGTCCGTCAGCGGACTGACGGTCTCGCGGCCATCGAACATTAGCGTGCTGAGATAGCGAAGATTTGTGGTTGGCAAAGGACGCCGGTAGACCGAAATAATCTGCTGATTGGTCAGGGGATCGTAGCGGATGGCGCAGCCATAGGGGTCATGCGCCGCGACGATGGTAAATTCCGCATTCGACGGCAGGGTAATAGGGATGCGAATCAGACCTCGGCTGAGAAGCAGGCTGTGAGCTTGCCGGTCATGCGGCTCCGCTTCTGGGCAGTTGGCCCCGTCGATTGAAGCAAACAACGGATCCGTGCCGTGCGTGCGGTCGTAAAGTTCCCGTACGTGGGCGGGATTAAGGCTAAACGACTGGTCTGCCTGATGACAGCTTTCACAGGTGCGGCCGTTGGTACCCAAGTTTTGGAAGAAAGCGGTGCTGCGGTCAAGATCGCCACCACTGTTGAATGTGGCGACCTCGCCGGTTGGATCGAAGAAACGTTTGAGGTTCGGGATCGAAGCGTTGACTGCTGCGATCGCGGTGAGAGATGCACATGCACAGACAAGGACAATGCTTCGGCTGCTCCAATTGAGTTTCATCCGGCCCTCTTCCTAAATCACAGCGGTGATCAGACCATTCGCTGGCGGCCACGGCAATACACGCGAGGTGATTCCCAGGTGAAAGCTTGGTGAGTAGCCGAGTTATTGATTCGACGGAGTAGAATTCAGCACACGCTGGGCAACACCGCCCATAGAGGATGTAGCAGATGCGGTTTGGCCCCTACGAATTGGACAGCGCTGGCCGCGAACTCCGTAAGCATGGCATTCGACTGAAGATAAGCGGGCAACCGCTGCAGGTTCTCGGCTTGCTCCTGGAGCGCCCGGGGACGGCTGTGACGCGCAGGGAGTTCTTTGACCGGCTTTGGGCTGTGGACACCTTCGTCGATTTCGATCACAGTTTGAATACAGCAATCAAGAGACTTCGCAGCGCGCTGGAAGATGATCCGGAGCATCCGAAGTATGTCGAGACCATCCCCAAGTACGGGTATAGGTTCATCGGCGCAGTGTCACAGGACGAGGCAAGAATTGAGCTGAATCCACCGGCGGCGGCGAAGCCATTGGAGACGGGAGCGCGTGCCAGTCCCGGACTGGAAGCTGCCGATGGATTGCTAGCGCCTTTGGAAGCGGCGCCCAGCGCGTCTGACTTCAGGCTGCCGTCCATGCGGCCCGAGGAACAGCGTCCGACAGCATTCGATGCATCCGTAACAATAGCGGCTTTGGAAACCAGGCCGGCAACCGTCAAGTGGAGAAGATGGGCGACACTCGCGGTGGTCGCGGCGGTACTTGCAGCCGGAGCGGGGTTCATTGCGCATCGGGGACCACCGGTCCAGGCGGCATTAACCCAGAAGGACTCAGTGCTACTGGCGGACTTCCAAAACACTACGAGCGAGCCGGTATTCGATGGGGCGCTCAAGAACGCGTTGGAAATTGAACTGGGCCAGTCACCGTTTCTCGATATCGTCTCCCGAGACAGGGATCGCGAAATCCTGCGGCTCATGGGTCGATCGGCCGAAGAGCCAATCAGTCGAGGTCTGGCTAGAGAAGTCTGCCAGCGGGCCGGCGCAAAGGTGGTTATCGGAGGCTTGGTCGCGCGCATCGGCAACAGCTATATCTTAGCCTTGGAAGCTCAAAATTGCGGAGATGGGCATACCCTGGCCCACGAGCAAGTCGAGGTAGCAAACAAAGAGGATGTCTTGCGCGCGCTGGGACAGATTTCAGCCAAGCTGCGGAAACAGCTTGGCGAATCGGTCGCCTCAATTCGTGCGTTCGATCTTCACTTGGATGAGGTCACCACGGTCTCACTCGAAGCCCTGAAGGCCTACTCGGTTGGAATCGACCAGCTCACGCGTGGGGAGGAAAGCAAAGCCATTCTTCTCTTCGAGCATGCTGCGGAACTCGACCCCGGCTTTGCCATGGCGTATACGCAACTCGGAATCGAATACAACAATCTCGGAGAGTCTGAAAAAGCTGCCGGGTACTTGAGAAAAGCCTATGCGCTCCGCGATCATCTCAGTGAGCGCGAAAAGCTTTTCCTGACCATTCGCTATGACCTGGTAGTGGTAGGCGACACGGATAAGGCGATCCAAACGGCTGAGATGTGGACGCAGATCTACCCTCGGGACTGGCGTCCGTTCAACACCTTGTCGGCTCGATATCAAGTGAGCGGAGAGTACGAGAAGGCCGCAGTAGCCGCAGAGGAGGCATTGGGGCTGCAGCCAAACCATTATTTACCTTATGCCAATCTGGCTCGGTCTTATCTTGCGCTGGGGCGCTTTGACGACGCCAAACGCGTTGCGGAGAGTGCCCAGACAAGGCACAGAGACAGTCTCGATACTCATGAAGTGCTCTTCGACCTCGCTTTTCTTGAGCGCGATGCGCCCGGCATGCTACGCGAACATTTGTGGGGAGCCACATCTCCGCGGCCAAACGACATGCTAGCTACGGAAGGCTTTGCGCAAGCAGCGTCCGGCCACCTCAAGTCCGCTCTCACAATCTTTCGGCGCTCCTGGGATGCAGAAAGTCGCAGCGGAAATAAAGAGGATGAGGCTTATTCAATGGCCGGCGTGGCGGTCGTTGAAGCAGACTTCGGAAAACTTCGCGCGGCGCAGTCGCAAGCGGAACGGGCGCTGAAGCTCGGCTATGGGATCGACACGGAGGAGACCGCCGCTCAGGCGCTTGCCCTGGCTGGTGGGGGTGCGCACGCTCGTATTGTTGTTAACGATCTAAGCCGTCGTTTTCCACTTCATATCCCGTTGAGGATGGCCTCGCTCCCAACAGTCTTGGGAAGCGTAGAAGTCAAATCCGGTCGTCCAGCGCGCGCCGTTCAACTGCTGGCCGATACGCTTCCCTACGATTTATGCGAATTTGTGAGTCTGGGACCGGTTTACATCCGCGGACTCGCCTTTCTGAAACTTGGGCAAGGACGCGACGCCGCAGCGGAGTTTCAAAAGATCATCGATCATCCGGGGATAGACGTAACCTCTCCACGCCACGCACTGGCTCAACTGGGCCTTGCTCGAGCATTCGCGTTGTCGGGAAAACGCTTGGAGTCCGGGACCGCCTACAAACAATTCCTGACACTCTGGGCTGATGGCGACAGGGATATTCCGGAGTTGAAAAGCGCCAAACAGGAGTACGCCAGGATTTCATCTGCGCCTGAAGCAGGCAAATGATCCGTGATGCCGACTATAAATCGTCAATCGGGCATTTTGCTGTTCGTCCATTCGATCATCTTCTGAAAATCTGATTGCTCGTCACAACCAGCGTCGTTCAGATCGAACGGACCACCTGTTGAAACTTCACATCTAGATGGCAACAACTGCTGAGACGCGACACTAAATGACTGGCGCTACCATCGCAGTTGCGGGTCTCTTTTTTGAGTGCGTTGGTGGTCATCGCCGCGACTTCGCGGAAGTCGGTCGATCACGATTCATGTCAGGTTCAATGTTCTTTAGTCCTGCTGTGAGTTCGTACCAATTCAGGGCATGCCATAATTCTTGCCCGGTAGTCCAGTGTTCCGGGGATTTGTCATTTATGTCCAGGCTAAAAAACTTATAGTCGTGTTTACCATCCCTTTTTGCGTGATACATGGCGGTGTCCGCATTCTTGATAAGGGTCTCCGCGTCCTGGCCATCGCGCGGGTAGACACTCACACCGATGCTCGTTGTAACGTAAATCTGGTGTTGCTCGATGAGGTGAAGTTCCGCCACCTTCTTCAACAGTCTTCGTACGGTAACTTCGGCATCTTCCGCCCGTTTCAACTCTTGAAGCACCACGATGAACTCGTCCCCGCCCAATCGGATGATGGTGTCTGGGGAGCGCACGCAATCCAGCAGCCGCTTGGCGACGGACTGCAGGACCTTGTCGCCGATCGGATGTCCTAGTGAGTCGTTGATCTGTTTGAATCCATCCAAATCCAGAAACAATACCGCGGCATGGCATCCGTTCCGGCGGGCAAGAAGTATCGCCTGACGAATCCGATCCTTGAGCAGGTTTCGATTCGGCAATCCGGTGAGATGGTCAAGTTGCGCGGATTGGGTCAGCTCTTTCTCTAACGCTCGCATTGCGCTCACATCGCGAAACACGATGACTGCTCCGGTCACCTGCCCCTCCGGGTTGTGGATGGGGGCCACCGAATCCTCGATGTATACTTCGTGGCCGTCACGGCGGATAAGGACGCTGTTTAACGGTAAATTTCCTGTGCGGTCTTGCGAAGAAGCTTTCGCCATCGGATCCAGGATGTTTTGGCGGGTCTTGGAGTCCACGATGCGGGCACAGTGCGCCATGGGCTGGCCGACCGCATCTTTCAGCGCCCAACCGGTCATTGTCTCCGCGACGGGATTTAGATATGTGATGTTGCCTGACGTGTCGGTGCAAATTACCGCATCGCCGATGCAGTCGAGCGTGGCTTGGGCGCGTTCCTTTTCGATGTTTTGAACGCCTTCGACTTTCTTGCGCCGATCGGCATTGAGGAGCGCTCTGATGAGTTCGCGCGGCTCAATTTCGTCCTTGATGAGATAGTCCTGTGCGCCCTCCTGCATTGCCTTGATAGCGATAGGCTCATCTTTGACACTCGACAGCAACACGAGCGAGGCAGAGGGCGCGGCGGCGCGTACCCGCTGCACTGCTTCCAGGCCTGACGGCTCGACCGATTCCAGGTCAAGCAAGACAATGTCTGGCGCATGGGCCACGAGATGGATTTCGGCCTCGGCTAAGGTCTCGACAGCGGCCAAATCAAGCACATGCGAGCCCTGGCCGTTGAGCATCTCTCGGATCTGGAGAGCCTTTACCGGCTGAGTCTCGATGAGAAGAGTTTTGGCTGGTTTCTTTGCGATCATTGCCACCTCTACCCGCCAATATTGCTGGCCTGAATTCTAATAAGGGACATAGTTATCAGTATCTCCCTATCATTTCACATTGGGTCGATTTAGACTGTTCTACTTTGCTCACAGCGCCGGTCGCACAATGGACGGGAACCAATTAGCGAGCTCGACTCATTCGCCAAACTATGGCGTGGTCTGGGCAAAGCCAACGTGGCTGGCGACTTACGTCATGAATTGGATGAGGCCAATCTAATCGGCTTAGAAGCCAACTTTGGCTCTTTCGCACGCTACCAATCAGTCTGCATAAGCTTGCAACTGGTCGCAACAATCTAGCTGCTCGCCGCTATAATTCGAAGCGGAGACGGGCTTGTCCTAGCACGATTTCATCCCGGTTTTGCAGGGCGACGCCTTTGCTGGGGCCCTGAGGGACTTGAATCACGGAGCCATCCCTGATGACCGTGGTTCCATGGGCGCTGCGATCATCGAAAAGGCGGAACACCGCCTTCCCCGGATCGAATTCAATGTGGGCATGCGCCCGGGAGACGGACGGGTTGGGAGCTTGGGCGTCGTCGCGGAATGCTACGTCGTTTTGTCGCGTGAGCCGCGCATCCGCATCGACAACTTCGGCCAGACGACCGAGGTTGATGCGCCTCTTCTTCATACACAGTTCTGGTTGCTGGGCAGACCCGGCGATGATGGTAAAGCGAACCTCCATTAGCTCCTCGGAGGGCTGCACGGAGGGAATGCTTCCATAGTGGACATCAAAGCCGCGCGCCGCTACATCGGGCGGCAGTTCCGGCACTAGCTCCACCTGCACCGCCAGATGCTCTGGGAGTTCTATGCGCTGATCTTCGAGCCGCAGCCGAATATCCCGAGCGAGAGCATCGGCCTCGACGAAGACCAGTTCGTAAGACCGTCGCAGCGCGGGGTCAGGGAGAAGTATTTGCACGTCTAAATGCGTGTAGACGAACGCCTGCTTACCGCGCGGCAATGTGTCGACATGCGCAGCGACATCGTCGAGGATGGCACGATGGACTTCAAGCAGTTCGCGTTTCTGATCCGGGGACGAAGGGCGCAGCATGCCGCGCAGTTTTTCATCGATGCGGCGCTCTAGATCGTGCAGTCTACTCATGGCGCTCCTTCGAGGTAGCCAAGTGTCTTGGCTGCCTGCATCACCTCCGCAGCAAGCGGAGCGGCGGCAGTGCCGCCGTATTGACCATTCTCGATCAGGACGGAAAATGCCAGTTTATGCGATCCGCCATACGGGGCAAATCCGATGAACCAGGCGTGCGACGGAGCATGTTCGAGCTCCGCCGTCCCTGTCTTGCCGGCCATCGGGATATCCGGCAAATTTGCGCTGCGACCGGTACCAGAGGTGACGACGCTGCGCATGTACAGGCCCACCTGCGCCGATAGGTCCGGATTTAGAATTGCTTGTGGCTGGTCCTGTCGCGGGTTCATCTGGCCTGTAACCCAGCGGCCAAAGGACATTGAGCCACCATTGGCAATCGTGGCTGCCACGCGCGCCATTTGGAAGGGAGTGGCCACCACTTGACCCTGGCCGTAGGACGTCTGCGGCATCTCTGCACGCAGAGTTTTCACGTTCGACGGATTCGCTACGGAGATGCCGAGCCGAGTGGCAGTATCGAGCAGTGCTTCCGGGCCGACCTTGTACGTGCCCAGTTGCGCGAAATATGCGTTGCACGAGACGGCCAGGGCCGCGCCCATTGAAATGGTTCCGTGCGGCGCAGTGTCTTTGACGTCGTCATGGATAGGGCGCGACCATCCTTGTATGTAGTTGCCCGTGCGGCCGTCTGGAAGGCGCTTGCACTCATAGACCTGATTAGCGTTGGCGGGGTCTTTGCGGAGAGCCGCGATGGCCGTCACGATCTTGAAAGACGAGCCGGGGGGATACAGTCCATAGCGCGCACGATCAAGCAAGGCGGCATCCTGATCCGACGCCGGATTGGAGAGGGACTGGTCTGGCAGCGGATAACTTACGGATGCGAGCAAGTCTCCGTTCTCAGGATCGAGCACTACGACCGCGCCTTTGGTACGACCAACTTTTTGAAGTTGGTGCGCTAGCAGGTCCGCTGTCTTCAACTGCAGGCGAGCGTCGATGGACATGTGCAGATTGCGATCGCGCTCAAGGATCTTCTTAACGTCAGGATGATTGGGTTGCCAGCGATGGCGCAGCAGGGGCAGCAGTTCGCGGTAATCGAATCGCAGGATATGCTGCGAAGTTTTGGTACGCGGGTCGACCACTTCTACAACGCTGGCGCGGTCGTCGTAGCCCTGCAGTGTGAGCATGAAATCACGCTCTGCGTAGGAACTATTGTGTGCGGACCAATTGACGCGCGTCCGCAGATCTCCAAGAAGATGGAATGCCGCTGGCCCTAGCGGATAGTGGCGCGCCTCCCCCGGGGTGGGCTGTTGACCCACGGTCAGGCCCATGGCGACATAGCGGTCGCGGTTTTGCGCAATCTCTTCCCAGTTGCTGGTCGCGAGCGGGAGTCCGTTGCGGTCGTAGATGGTGCCGCGGGGGATAGAGTGCGCAATCGCGAGGAGACGAGGATTGTATTCATAGCGGCGCTCTCCATCTGCCTGCACCGCGAGCGCACCGGCCCCAGCAGTGGCGTCGGGACGGATTACCTGGATGTAAAACGCCTTGAGCAACAGGCAGACGCCGAGCCCGGCGATCACGTAGGAGATGCCCCGCATGCTGACGCGAAACGGCTCGGTCGTATCCCGCGCATGGGAAACATCCCTGCTCAGGGAGAATAGAATTCCGATGATCGCGAAGTTGGTGATGAGACCGGTTTTGCCGTAACTGAGGAAGGGAACCACAACCCCTGAGAGGGGGATTAAAGCGAGCACGCCGCCCGCAATGAGTACGATTTGGAGAGCAAAAGCCAGGGTGAGCCCAAGCGCGAGAAAAAAGTTGTAATCGGAACGTGCATGCAGCGCGACGCGCATGCCGAACCAAACGAGGCCAGCATAGAGTGCAAGCACAGCGAGCACGCCCAGAAATCCCCATTCTTCGCCAAGCGCAGCGAGGATGAGATCGGTATGAGCTGCGGGCATCCACTGGGGATCGCCTAGGCCAAGACCCGTGCCGAACGCTCCCCCCGTGGCGAACGCCCAGAGGGAATGGGCCACTTGTTCGCCGCCGCGAACAGAGTTGTCCCATGGTGACAGCCACATCGAGACCCGGCCAGCCACGTTCTTGGGAAAACCGAGGTAGTAGCCCGACGCAAAACCGGAGAGGATCACTACGAGGCCCATGAGCGCAAGCGGATACCGGTCGCGGGCAACTGCGTACATAGCGAGAAACAGGCAGGCAATGAGCAGCGCCGGTCCAAGGTCCCGCTGCAGAAAGAAGAAGGCGAGTGAGACGACCACGCCGCCAAGCACAGGCAGCAAATACTCGAGCCTGGGCACATCCACCCAACGCGAGATGTTCTTGAGTTCTTTGCGTTGTTCGCGCAATGTGCGAAGGAATTCCCATCGCTCGGCGAAGTATCCGGCCAGAAAGAAAACGATTAAAACGCGGATTACTTCGGCAGGTTGAAATCCGAGGAGATTTACTTTTGCATCACTGCCGGTGGGCCCGGAACCGAAGAGGATGAGTGCGGCCGAGAGCAGAAAGCTAGCGATCAAAAAAACGTAGCTTAGCTTTCCGCTGATGCGGCGATAGTCCAACGCACTGGCAAGAGCCAACACGATACAGCCACCGGCCACGCCTTGGGCAAAGCTTGAAAAGGCAAGCGTATCTCGCACCGGGTCACGCAGGGTGATCATCAGCGTCAATCCGACGCCACTCAGCAGCAGAACGGACGGCAGCACGTATTGCGGGCCGCCGACTCCGCGGAACGACCAAAAGATATGCACGGCCGCGAATGAGCAGAAGAAAAGAAAAGTCCACAAGATGAGCTGCTTGCGAAACTGGGACGTGTCCCGCACAACGAAGGATGGCTTCAGCCGCGCCACATCCCTCGAGTCGAGAAGCAGGATGGACTCCGCCCCGGGGCGCGCTGATTGCACCTCATGGGCACGTGCCTGCAATCCGGTGAGTCCATGCGTCCGCAGCACATCCTTGATGGGGACGCGGATTTGGCCGAGCTCTCCAATGTGCGACACCGACCCCTTGCCGTTGCGGACATGCTCGAATATCTCGCCGGCGATGTACTGGCGCTCGGCAGGAGAAGCAATCCATTGCAAGAAGGGAAGGAGTTGTTCGCGTCTGTCCAGGGTGGAGAGGTTGAGGCGCGCGCTATCCGAGCCACCGATCCGAGCCATTTTCGCTGCCGCTGTGAGGCTCACCGCAGCAACGATCAGGACCGAGGTCAGCAGTAAGAGAATGCGTTCCAGCGCCCGGGCGCGCGCATCTATGGGGGGGCGAGGTTTATCGGCCCGCTCGACCGATGTGCTGCGAGTTACCGCCATTCGTTCCCCTTCTCCTATTTCATGGTTGAGATGCGGTCAATCGAATCAACCACCTGTTTAAGGCTTGCGGATGCGCCGTCCCACGGCAGGATGCTCTCATAGAGGCGGCGCGCACGTCCAAGGTCGGGAGCTGCCATCCGATAATAGTGACTTGCCTGCTTTGTCGTGGTCGCCTGATCTCCTAATGCGATGTTGCGCTCAGCCCGGTCGCGGTAACCATCTGCGAGTTCCGCTGTTTCGCGCTTACCGGCCGGGTGACCGAGATGGCTTGCCTGTCGAATCGCTGCTTCGCCATGCGCCAAGTCGTGCAGAGAGTAGATGTACAGAGGAGCTAAGCCGAGCCATGGGTCGGGCGATTTTTTCATGGAGAGGGCTGCTGCCTGAAAGTCCTGGCGTGCATTCTCCAGCAGCCGAGGATCTTTTTCGGCGGTGCCGCGCAGACGAGCCAGATGGCCATCGACCAGACGGATTTTGCCATGGAGTGTCTTGTCGCCGGGGGCGAGATCGATCGCACGGGACAGATCGTCACGGGCGTGAATCCAGTCAGTCTCTGACACAGGCGGAGCGTCCGGCGCGCGGAACTTCACGATGGTGCTGTCGGCATCCGAGACGAGGTGTTTCTGCAACTCGGATCGAGCCGCCCACAGGCTGATCGGAAAATGGGAGCGCGACGCGAGGCCTTGGTATTGACGCCAGGCGGCATCGAGATTCTGCTGCTTTTCGCTGGACAAGTCCCGTGCCAGTTGGTGAGCGCTGCCCCACACCAGGTACTCATTCACCATCAGATAGACAACAAAGAACGTGACCGCGAGCAAGAACGCGGCGATGGTGCGCAGCATCGTGCGTACCAAGCTCGGCCTGCGGCTGGGCACTTGGTGGGCTTGTACGGGCCTCCATTGCGGAGGGACGGTTCTTCGTGTCGCGTCTACCGGCGCAGGTGGGCCGGGCTCCGGTCGAGACGTGCGTTTGGTAGCGTCGTCGGTGAGCGGCACTCGGCGTGTGGCTTCAACATCTGCCGGGCCCGCAACCGCAATGCCATTTCGAAATGCTTGAAGGTCTTTGGCAAATTCTGCAGCGGTTTGGTAGCGTACCCGCACATCAGGATGGAGAGCTCTTTCGAGAATGTTACGGAGGCTCGGTGGCAACGCTTCCGGCAAAGGCGACACGCGGTCATAGTTGCGGATCATGTGCTCGAGCTTCGATCCGTTCTCGGCTTGGAAGTACGGAAGACCCGCCAGCATTTCATACAGCATGACGCCCACAGCCCAGAGATCCGCGCCAGCGTCGACCTCTCCCGTGAGGAGCCGCTGCGGGGAGGAATATTGCACGCTGCCAAAAAGGTTCTGCGTGAAGTTGCGTGTCAACGAGAGCGCCTTGGCGATGCCGAAATCGAGTACCTTAACCTCGCCGGTCGGAGTGAGACGGATGTTGCGCGGCTTCAGGTCACCATGAACAATACCCAGGATGGAGCGGCCGTCCAGAGTAGTCGAAAAGTTATGGGCGTGATCCAAGACTTCAAGAATGTCCTGCGCGATGTGCGCGGCCAGCATTGGTTCGAGACCTTTGCCGGAATAGAGCTCCGACAGGTCGTGCCCATCGACGTACTCCATCACGATGTAGAAGTAGCGCGGCATCTCGCCGGACTCATATATCGCGGTGACACGCTTGTCGATCGCGCAGAGTTGCGTTTGCAACTTGGCCCCAAGCCGCTCTGCACTTACGATCTGAAGGCTGTCGGGGTCGGTCCCCAGATCGATTAGTTTTAACGCGACGCGGCGCGGCCCAACCGGATCCTCAGCCTCAAAGACGCGGCCCATACCGCCTGCCGGCAGTTTGCGGTGAAGGATGAAGCGGCCTGCGGTCTCCTGGCTCATTTAGCTTTTACCCTGAGCTGATTGTTCTTAGCGTGCCGGTCGGGGCCCACCACATTGTCAGTCAACAGACTGCCTACATGAAAAGACGGCGAGACCCATATCTGCTCGGCTCCGCTCTCTTCAATGATGTTCCCAAAGAGGGTCGGGGCGGCTGAACCTTCGACAAGAATTCCGGGCAGCATCGCTGCGCCATGTCCGTTGTGCCGGATGAGGTTGTGGTCAAGGCGGGGGCGAGCGTTTGCGCGGACCGAAACCCCCACGCCGGGATTGTCCGCAAGCTCGGAGGCCTGGATTACAGACTCACCCCTGCCGGTGATCTCGATGCCGACGTTCTGCATACCACTCACTCGCAGGTCCGTGACTTGTAGATCGGAGTCTGCGATGCGAATGCCCACTCGGCCAGGACCGGGAATGTCAAAACCAACGAAACGCGTGTTATGAATGTTGTCAGCGAACACCGCCACATCGGGCGAAAGGATCCGGGCGCCGTGCAGCGCGGTGCTTACGACAGAAATGCCGCTGCGCAGATGTAGATCTTCGTGATAGTCCCCAGGGCTTACTGCAATAGTGTCTCCCGGTCGCGCTCCTTCCAGGGCCGCTCCGATTGTGGGGATGCCATTTGGACCGACTGTCCAGGTCCGAGGTGCGCTCACCAACCCAAAGCGAAGCTTAAATCCAGATGTAGAGTCCTCCCAGTACGGCCGCGCTGCCACGAACAGGGCAGATGCCATGAGAAGGCCGAGAAGGAACCAGAGCCACCGAGAAGGGTGATTAGCCGAACCCTGACCGGGTTTCGCAGCAGATACACCCGCGTAGTCCTTTGTCTCGACCAATACCACCGTGACGTTGTCCTTACCCCCCGCTTCATTCGCAGCGTCGACGAGTGCGCGGGCGGCCAATTCTGGATCTCCTGCATGGTGCTCGATGATGTGTCGGATGTCAGAAGCTGTCACCTGATCTGTAAGGCCGTCGGAACAGAGCAGGAGCGCCGCCGAGGATGGAAGAGCGAAGGAATGAATGTCAACAAACTCCGTATCGGTGGGCGTGTGAGGCGTACTCCCGAGATCTCTGTACACCTCGTTGCGCCGCGGATGGTGCATGGCGTCGTCCTCGCTTAGCCTTTGCGAGTCCTCTAACTCACCTACCGGCGAGTGGTCGCGCGTGATCTTCTCGATCTTTCCGGGGGTGAGCAGATAGAGCCTCGAGTCGCCTACGTGCCCGATCGTAACCTGACCCTCTTCAATCAATGCGACAGTGGCGACGCATGCCATTCCCGCCCACTCGGGGTGGCGAGAGGCGGCGTCGAAGATTTCCGTGCTGGCAAGCGCGAACGCTTCCTGGATGCGCTTGTCGGTTGCCCCAGTGCGCCGCGACAGCCGGGTGCAGATAATGTCGACCGCAATCTCCGCAGCTCGCTCGCCCGCTGCATGCCCGCCGAGCCCATCGACAACCAGAAAGATGCCACGTTGCGCATCGATGAAGAAGCGATCTTCGTTCTCGGTTCGCTTGCGCCCTACGTCAGAACGGCCGCCAACCAGCAATTGCGAAGTTGCAAACATGGTCTAGTCTCTGCGGCGCACGAACGCCCACACCAGGAAAAGAACGATGGTGATGAATCCGAGAAGAAACGGGATGCGGAGCCAGAACAAAGTGGAGGTCATTCTAAGGGCTCTGCCTCGAATTCCAACGTGCAGACATCGGCGAGCGTGATCTTCGCAGGCGACGGCAAAAGCACCTCGCGGTTACGATCGACCTTATCATCGCTTTCGACCCGCTCGACACTCTTGGGCATGGAAATCCCGTTCACCGTCGTGCCGAATTGGCTGAGATCTTTGATGAAGAAGGTTCCTGTTTTCGGGTCGCAGCGAATGCGGCAGTGTTCCCGGGACACATCGGGAGGGCCGTCCAGCTTCAGATCTACCCAGACAGCTTTTCCACCACGCCCAATCATGATCTCTTCACTGGTCATCACGAAAGTCTTGTCCTTTCCAGCATCGCGATAGCGCACTCTTGCGAGGACCGGGTGGTTAGCGCCCTCGCGACTTCTGGCGACGGTTGCTGTGTCCGATGGAGGATGTCGCGTGATCAATGTGGTCATAGCGCCTGCGCCGAAGTCCTTGGGACGAGCGCTGCCCAGTTCCGAGTAGATCTCGATCTCACCAGGCCGGAGCCGCTCCTCTTGATCGCTATGGAACTGGACTATCCACTGCTTCTCCAGAATCTTGTACTCAGCACGGGGTTCGCCAGCCAAGCCGAGCCGCTTTACGAGCGGATGTGCAGTGCGGGGTTTGTTCAGGTCCGAGAGGTGCTCATTGAGAGCGCGCACGGCTTCCTCTTGGATGAGCTCGGCGATGGGCTGGATAAGTTCATAGTCGCGTGGATGCAAATACACATTGAAGATGCAGGGCACGAGAATGGTATAGCGAACCTTGAATCGCCCGGCATCGGCATTCCGGATCAGCTCAGAGATGATGTCGTCGCCCGTAATCTGGCTCGCAACGCTCTCGGTCATACCTTGGCAAACCTCAACAGCGACTTTCTGATTGGATTAGATGTAATTTATCGCAAGTCAGTGACTCAATCGCTGTTTGGATTCCAGAAACAACAGCGCCGGGGACTAAATATGACTTTGTGGCTCCATGGTGGTGATTGAACTGAGCGTTACCGGATCCTGGGAACTAGTTGCACACACAATTTTGCAATGAATAATCTCTACTCGCGCGGTTATTTTCGGCATCCTAAGAATTGCGAAAGTTTACGTTGCAAACAAAGGCGCTGATGCTGTTTTATTTGGCACCGACTCATATTGCAACGTCTATTCCAAAAATGAGTGAGGTCACAAATGGCGAAACTGTCAACTGCCGCACGAAAGGCGCTCCCCACCAGCGCTTTCGCAGAGCCTGACAAACGGAAATATCCAATCGAAAATGAATCACACGCTAAGAACGCGTTGGCACGGGTTGCACAATCAGGAACACCCGCAGAAAAAGCCAAGGTTAAGCGTGCGGTGAAGAAGAAATACCCGGCTATCGGTAAAAAGGAGAAATGATCCCGCAATCAAGTTCGAGGGGAGCGCCTCTATCAGGCTAGTACCCCCTCGGCCCTGTGGTCACGCGCTCTGAAGTGAATTATTGACGCCTCATTACAACTGGGCCAGACTGTTCTCCACTCCTGCGTCTGATAGCCATGCTGCTTTTGCCCGCCTCTTTGGCCAGGCCACGCTAAGGCTTGCGAACTTCTATTTGCCCGTTCCGCACGCGAACTTCGAGGCATGGCTGCGGATGAACGGCGGGACCGTCGAGCACGCGGCCGTCCGCGAGCGCGAATCGCGAAGCGTGCCACGGGCACACAATGCTTTCGCCGACGAGCTTTCCTTCAGCGAGCGGCGCTCCAAAATGGGAGCAGGTGGCAGCGAGTGCGAAGACCTTGTCTCCGCTACGGACGAGAAGGATCGGCACGCCGTCATGTTCGGCATGCGTTGGGGTGGATTCAGGCAGCGCAGACTCCGGCAGCACAGGGACGAATTTGTCGGGAAGCGCCTGGCCATCGGTGCGGTCGACCCCAACGCGGTGTTCGTACACCATCTTCCCGCCGAGATGCGCAGCCACACTCATTGCGGCGTATCCCAGGGCGGCGAAAATGCGGCCATTGGTCCGCGACTTGCGTCGTCGATACACGAGAGAGATCGCGAACAGGGCTGTGGCGCCGACGTTCAGTAGGCCATGGACTATGCCGATACTGCGAGCCGGCGGGTCGACATCTTGCCAATCCGTGATGCCGGTGATGGCCGCGCCAGCGGCACCGGCGAGCCCAATTGCGATAGCTGTGTCGGCGGCCGTTGCGAACTCGCCCTGCTGAGTCAATATTTCGAGGCCATCGCACGTCAGAGCGACGGTCCATGCGCCAATAGGGATATCGGTGAGAATGACGTGGAGCGGCTCACCGAGCCACGTTCCGTTCAAGAAGCTTTTAAGCTTCTGTCCAGCCGGGCCGCCGCTGGCAAAGGCCTGATGGATCAGCTTCTGCAGGCTTTCTTCGAGCGGCTCCAAATTGATCGTCGCCGACTTTCCGCGACCAGCTTCAACAGTAATCTCAGGATTCGTCGCCATTTTTGATGTTCCTTCCGACGCTGGCCGTCTGCATATTGCGGCCTCACAGATTTGTGATGCATTCGGACGAATCGCAGACCGCATTCAAGGCGACAGAAAGATTGCTATCCAGGACAACGGAAGCTTTTTCACAAGCGCTAGCGTGCAAAGGGGCTCTTTGTGCACTCCCCGCCTAGGAAAAACAGCGGCCTAGGAAAAACGGCCTGACCGAGCCCGTGAAGACCTGTGGCGGAAGTTTGAGCAGTCGTACATTTGGGGTGATTGATCGTAAATGAACAGTTCGCCATAATAAGCTATCCCGCGCGACAAGTTCTTCTGCAGTCGGCATCCCGGTTCGCGGTGATGGGCTGCGTACTCAACGGCACCGGCAAATCAAAGCACGCGCTTCTCGGAATCAGTTTGCCGGGCAGGTTTGAGGTCGACAGCATTGTGTCAGTTCTCCCCGGGTAGAATTAGTGATCGCGACCATTTTTTGGAGG
>JANXYB010000063.1 GCA_025350325.1 Acidobacteriaceae bacterium | reverse complement strand
GTGGCGAAGTTTCCGCCGTGAAAATTCAGGTCATACTCCTGCTTGCCGTGGTCGGGCAGTGGTTGGCCCGGAATCTGCCTTCCGGCGATACCGCGACCGTACGTAAACACCGCCAGAAACAGCGTATTCACGCCGGCGCGTTCCTGAAGCACATCGAGGACTCTCTCGGTCCCTTCGTCGACGAACGAAATTGCTCCGACCTGGATGCCGATCATCTTGGTGGAGATTGCAGTATGTCCTGAAATTGGAATGGCCAGGGCGGCGCCGGTTCCAGCGGCGATCTTCAGGAATTCGCGGCGACTCACGTCCGGTTTCAACATGGGACTACTCCTATTTTCTTTGGTAGCAGCCGATGTCTAGGCTTTCTGATTTGACGTTCCCGGATTTGACGCGCGATGAGCCTTCCAGATCCAGTTCTCCAACCGGCACTCCGTCTGTCGTGCCCGCAGCGATGGCGGGAGAATCGGATTGCAGATGAAAGTTGTGTGCAGCTGCATCGACAAAATGCGGATCCAGGAAATGCGAATGGCGGTCATTCCCCGTTGACTGAACATACTTTTCAAATCCAGTCACAGTGGTATCAATCTGTTTCCACGTGCTCGCCTTTGGGCCGGACGCACAGTAGTAAAGGTTGTGATCGATGTTCACCGGCGGCTCGTCGCTTTTGACTTCAGTCTTGATCAGCGTCATCAGGCAGCGAGACCCGGCATAAACAATGTTGTTCGCAAAGATATTGTTCGACATGTTCCATTGCATCTGGAACTCACCAGACCCTGTCGCCGACGTGTCGTTGTCATAGAGCGTGTTGTTAATCACGGTGCAGTGTTCGGTGTGACCCCGTTCAGGCGCATAGCCTCCAATGGAAACGCCCGCAGTATGGCCGTGATAGATAAGGTTGTTCCGGGCGATGATGTAGCTGGTGGCGCGGTCCTTGTGCTCACTCGCCAGTTCGATTCCAAAGTCCACATCGTGAATGACGTTCTGTTCGATCAATATCCGGGTGCCACCATCCACATAAATGCCGTCAGAAGATTCGTCGTTGCGGTATGCCGGATTGCCCTTCGATGTAATGTTGTAAACGAGATTGCCACTGACTACTCCGTCGCGAGCCTGGTCGACGGCTGGGTCGGGTGCCGTGCGCTCGAAACCGATGACGTCGATTCCGATGTTGTTGTTGTCGTGAACCACATTACGGGTGATACGGAAATTCGTAATGTTCCCGTTCACGACAAGTGATTCGCTCGAACCGGTCTTGAGGTTGTGCACCTGATTACCGTCGATGATCAGATCGGTGATTGGAGCCTTCGCATCGGTGCCGTACACGGCAATGCCAAACCCATTTCCTCCTCTTCCGGGGGCATCGCGACCATTGAAATTCTGCTCGATATGATGGACGTTGTTCTTAAGAAGCTCTATGTGGGAGCCAGCACCGGTGACGCTGATGCCCAACGGAGTAAACCGATGTTCGGCGGTGCGGTAGTTCCGAATTTCAAAGCCGTCGATTCTCACGTAACTCTGGTTGTGAATCGTCAATATGCCGCTTCGGTCGCCGGGTGTGAAGTGGGTCGCGTCCAAGATCGCCGTCTCTCCCGGAGAGCTTTTGAAAGTAATGTAGCCATCACTTGCGTTGCCTGACGCCTTGATATTAACGAGCTCTTCGTAAACTCCACCTCGTACGTTGACAGTGCTGCCGGCGCGCACGGTGTCTGCGGCATGCTGAATTGAGCGCCAGGGTGCAGTCTCGGTGCCCGGATTCGAGTCATTGCCGTTCGTTGCTACGTAGAAAAGGGAATTGGATTGGGCAAACGCGCCTGGGACACAGATCAGCAGAATAAATAGACTTAAGAATTTCACGTTCACCTTTCTTTTCTTTTTGAATCCCTGTGCAAGGCGGCTGACTGTCTCAGCGTATCGGCGAAATCACTGTCCGTTCAGAGATGTCGCCGATCGAACTTGGAGCACGTTTATTGCGGGGTAGCTTCCAGCAAGAGATGTTTTGAAAAGCCTGCTGACAAACGCGCGACGGGACCGCGGACGACTCCGAAGTCTTTCCCGTCAACATAATCGACGAGGTGATAGGCGCGATTTTCCAGCCCGCGCAACTCCACGTCGCCTTTCCAGTTTGCAGCAAAGAACGCGTAGTACATTTTCTTATCCTTGCGAATAACATGGGTTTCGGGCAGATCAAAACCAATATCGTAGAGCGTGCCCAGATACTGACCGTGGGATAGGCCTTCCTTCTGATAAAGCTGCAGCCACTTTTGGAAAAGCTTTTCGCGATCGGGCGTGAGGTCGAACGGGCCGTGTTTCTTCACTAGAGAGGGCAGCACAAACTGTGTGCCAACGACTCCTCCAATCCCCAGGGTCGAGGCGAAGTCGTCGTGGTTGTCGCTCAGTTCGACGTGGTCACCGAAGTAGGGCACATCGTCACCCATGAGGCCTTTAATCGTCTTGCCCTTAGAGCGCACTTGGAACGAGCTTTCAGGATCGGAAGCCACCGACATGTTGAAGTGCGGCATGGTGAAAAAGGAATACGCGGTGCCGCAGGGGCAAAACTCCACCAGCGCTCCAGGCTTCGCTTTTTGTGCCTCGTCGTAGATTGCGCGAAAAAAATCCGGCAACGCTTCAACCGAATCCTCGGGGCGCTTGTGATGATGGGCAGGGTTGTAACAGGCAGGGACGCCGTTCATGTGCTGGCCGTCGAGTTTCAGACCGTCAAATCCCCAATCGACAAGGATTTTGCGCACCAATGCTTTGTGATACTCCACAACCCGCGAGTTGGCAGGGCACAGATAGTAGGACTTCCACCATGAAATCTTTCGCCTCGAACCATCGCGGTTTTCCAATGCTAACTCAGGTTCATTTTGCAGCAACTTTGACTCCGCAACCGCACTGAGTGGTGACCACCAAAGTTGCGCTTTGAATCCTTCCCGGTGAATCCGATCCACCATAGCCCGCATGTCGGCGTCGCCGTGAGGAAACTTATTCAGATCAAGCTGCCAATCGCCATAATTGTTCTGCCAACCGTCATCCAGCGTGACCCATGTAAAGCCCATGCTCTTCACTGTGGGCAACGTATCGTAGACCTGTTGGGGCTTGAAGTGGCGTCCGTATCCCCAAGCGCACCAGATCGCTCCGAAGGCACTGTCGGGAGCTTTGGCCATCTGGAACCCTTGTTTCAACATGAACCGGCGGTACGTAAGCAGGGTTTCGAAGTAATCTCCCTTATGCACAGCAACGAACGTGCGAAAGGTGCGGAAGTCTCCGCCGGGCTGTACAGACCAATTGTGTAAATACTGCACGCTGAGCTGGGCCTGGTGCGCAGTAGGCATTGAGACGGGCAGCGAAATCAGCAAAGGCCGGGGTTCGACGTGGCCCACCGCAACACCCACATCCTTACGCCAGACGTCTACCAGCGGAGTGCCCCCGCCATAATCACTGGCGTTCATGCCGAGATAGTTCTGCTGAGAGAACCCTGTGTGCAGCGGCACTAGCCAGTTCGGACGGCGTTCGTAAGAGCCGCTCTGGAAAGACCAGAAGGGCGCCTGCAGAGAGGCGTGCTGAGTGTCGATCGTATACCGATTGTTGCTCCACTTAAGAATCTCCAGTGGGGACTTTCCGACGTTTGTGTAACTGACATCGAAGACCGCAAGATTTGGGAAATCGTCGTAGATGGCGACAGAAACATTCTTCCTCAAGCCGCCGGATATACCGGTAAGGCTGAGTTTTTCCCCGGCACCATAGGCGTCGGCGATGCGCCCGCGTGTCTGCGAGGCCAAAGCGAAGTTGTACCAGGAGCGCTCATTGCCTTTGACGGTCTCGGATGCCGAGTACGCGCCGATTGGAATTTCGTTTCCGTTGAATCGCGCAATGACGCGGCTGCGCATGTTGCTGTCGAACTCGATGCGAAGGCTGGAACTCTCGATATGGGCCGAAGACACGGAATGCGTAGCGGTCTGGTCGGCGCTCGCCGTCGACTGGCTAACCACAACCAACGCTCCGAAGATGACTATCGATAATAATACTTTCGACATGGTTTCCCTTTATACGCCGTGGTGAAGATTAGGACGCAGGGTGAGTGAGCCATCCTCATTCAGCTTTTGGCGGCAAGCCCACTGCACCGGGTAACGCATACCTTTGACCTCGATTTCTGCTTTGAGTCTCAGGTCTGTAAACTTCGTTCCCGATGGCAGCACAAATTGCGCCTGTCGGAGCTTTCCGGGCGCGGGATATCCTGCATCGAGGCAGCCACTTTTCAACACTTTGCCGTCCGCGCTCTCCACTGTTATTCGCAACACTCCCGGAACCCCCGCGATGCCATCGTTGGCAAAGGCGATGATGAGTCCCAGATAGCCGCTGTCTTCATAGCTCCAGATCATCGAAGGTCGTACACGGTAGCCTATGCGACGATTGATCTGATCGAATGATTTTGGGAATGCCTGGTAATACCTCAGCAAATTCTGCGCGCTGATCGCGTGAAAATTCCAAAGCGACCAGTAGTTCGCACCTACGTCAATCACGTGAGAGATCATGTTTTCGGTTGGCGAGATCCCTTCCTCCGAACCGTTCATGTCTGGAGCCTCCGCCGGAATTCCCTGTTCAAGCGCGGCGGCAATCCACAGCGGCCGATTACTTAAAGCGTCGATTTGTTCGTTTTCAATGAAGATGGTGTCGCTGCGAATCCAGTTGTTGCTGCGAACTGTGCGGTCGAGGACCTCAGAATTGCCGACCCGACTGTAGTCGGGCTGGGTGTTCGTCATGAGCGGAGTCTTGGTGAAGTGCTCGAGTTGAACTTCCAACATTTTGATCCAGGTACGCTCTGCGGTTAAGAGATCGGGAAAAGGAGTGTTGACGAAAGGCCATGTGTGCCCCTCGCCCCAAAACCCATAGAGAAAGGTATCGAGGAACTCGATGACAGGATTTCCATTGAATTCCGCTGCCAACAGGCCCACTAGCTCATTGAAGGCACGCTGAAAAAAAGGATGGTCAAAACGAGGCTGGTAGCGCGAATACTGATTCTCCATAAATCGCGCAGCGGCCTTCTTTTCCTTCTCGTCGGGAATGAGGTCGACGGTCGGTACTTTGTCGAGTACGAAATCCGGCAGCGCAGGCTGGTTCTTATAGTCTGGGGCGCTCATCTGAATGCGAAGTCCAACGCGCTTGTTGTTTTTCTTCGCAAGATCGAGCACGAGCTTCACGTAATCCGGCAGCTCGAGTCGTCCGGGTCGCGGTTGCACCTCCCGCCATGTCGGACGTATGTAGAGCTGTTGGCCCAGGGGAAATTGAACGAGTTCCTCGATGGCCCGGGGGATGTTGTCCGATTTGATTTCTGATGTGCCGCTGTCGGCCGTGATGTAGGTGATCAGCCCCTTGCCATAATTGGGCACGACTTCTTCTGATGGAGTGGTAGTCATCACCACCTCATCCGTCGGGATGACGGCGTCCGGTGGATATTGAGGGAAGGGACCTTGGTTCAAACGGTCTGTGACGGGTGGTCCGGAACCGAAATCATAGTTCCCCCAGCTATGAGCGGGTACCAGCGCATGCGCCTTCCCGGTTCCGAGTTCAGGGGCGACAGCCAACGCCATCCCACTTTTTAGAAAGTCTCTGCGCCGCATTGGATTGTGTACTCCGTCCGTTCCCCAGATTTACAACGGAACCGCCGTGTGGGTACCGTGGAACGCTCCACAGTCTTCCGATGTCGGGAAACCAGCCCACAACGTTGCACATTCTCCCGCTTTAGATTCGGATGAAGACCTTGTTGCGGTACATCCAAAAGAGCATGAGCCAATAAACTCCCAGTGTGAGCGCCCCCAGAACGGTTGGTTCTACGTTAGCTCCCAAGAAGTTCAGAGCGCCCGTTCCCAAATGGATGCGAAAGCTGCTTTCAACAAACTCCTCACACAGATGAGCAATGAAGTAGGCAGCAATGGAATTCATGCCGATGACAACTAGTGGGAACGCCACAGCCCGCTGCTTTTTGATGTCTACGACCCATGAAAATGCAGCAAGAAAGAGAAAGCATACGCCCCCGCTGAAAAGTGTCCACGAGGGTGTCCAGATGCGCTTTACGATCGGGCAAATCCCGGTGAAATGAAATAGCAACCCGGCAGCAATCAGCGCGGCGGCCGCCAGCAGGAACTTGCGCATCGGAATGTTCGGAGATGCGGCCAGCGACCAGCGGCCCGCGGCGACACCCAGGAGCATGGTCCCGAGGGTTGGAATGAAGCTCAATGTCAGATAACCGCCGTCATTGAACAGGAATGGACTTGTGCGAGGAAACAGATTCAAAAACCAGACATCGAAAGCCTGGCCGAGGTTGCTGTTCTTGTTCCAATGCGATGCGAAGCCGGTGAGGAGGTGCTGGTGCCACCCGTCTGGCACCCCGACAGCCGCGTAATTAAAGCCCGGACCCGGCGCCGGATACAATGCCCACGCCAGCCAGTACGTTAATAGAATTCCTGCGAACGCAAACCATTGCCAGCGTGGACGAACATAGGTGAGAAGAAAGGCAAACGTATAACCGAGACCAATCTGCGTCAGCGTATCTTCGAAAGTGAAGTAGGTAATCGGGCTTTGCATGGACCTGAGAAAGATTCCCAACGCCACAAGCAGAAAGCTGCGCCAGATCGTGTGTCCCAGCATGCCTGAAAATGTCGAGCCTTTCTTCTGGCGGCTCCTGATGGAGTAGGGGAGTGCAACGCCGACCAAAAATGTAAAGGACGGCTGAATCGTGTCATGGAGGCTCATACCGACCCATTCAACGTGGGACTGGTTATAGGCCAGAATCCGCCAGATGAGACTGTTCGGGAAAGAGAGAGCGACGTGCGAAAACTGCAGCACCTCCCCCATCATCAGCAGCATGACAAGACCCCGGTAAGCGTCAACAGCGATGTTCCTCTGCAACTTGTGTTCCACGGCCACGACAGCTTCACTCATCCGCGCATCTCCCGCTTCGCTCGTTTCGGCGCCTTCAACAGTTCTACTTGCTAAGGGAGCTTTATCTTTCATAAATCGCCGTTTGATTGTCTTTTTCTACGCCTGCTAAAGAAGCCTATTTGCCAGCGATGGGTTCTGTAAACCTATATTTATTCAATCTTCTTAGCTATTTGTCCACTTATGCTGAACTTCTTGACATGATCCGCATCCTCTTCTAACCTCGCTTCTAAGAATTGCGATTGCTTGCGAACACTCCGAGTTCTTACGGAAATGCTCTCTTGAGCGAAAAGCAAAAGAAGAGTTGAACTCCAAATCTATCCATGCACGAAGAGCGTGCGATCGGCAGAACGCCCCGAATCAATGACAGAGGAGACGCTGATGAATTCTGACGAAAAGAACCTGCGATTGGGATCATGGAGCCGTCGCAAGTTCGTACAGATGGGCGCGGCAAGCGCGGTTGGCCTCAGCGTAATGAATCTTTCGTACGCAAGTGGCGAGGACGCTGTTACCCGCGGGACGATGATTGATGTTCCTTTCGAAAAGAGGAACCCACGGATCGCATTCATCGGCACCGGTAAACGAGGAACTTCCCTGCTCGGGGATCTGCTTGCTGCGGACGGCCAGGTAGTCGCGTTGTGTGACGTTGTCCCTGAGCATGCCCAACATGCCGCTTCATTAGTAGTGGCAGCCGGCCAACCTAAACCGCAGATCTATACAGACGGCCCCTACGCCTTCGAAGTCATGCTGAGCATGAAGGACATAGACCTAGTCTTGGTGGCCACGCCATGGAGTTGGCATGCGGAGATGGCGGTCTCAGCCATGAGGCACGGCAAAGACGTGTGCATCGAGGTGCCGGGCGTCGTAACGCTCGATGAATGCTGGGAGATTGTCAAAACATCGGAACAGACTCGCAAGCACTGCATGATGCTTGAGAACTGCTGTTACGGCTACAACGAGACGTTGATCCTGCGCATGGTGCATGACGGCAAGTTCGGCGAACTTCTCTACGGCGAAGGGGCTTACCTGCACGATCTTCGGGAGGAACTTTTTTCGGATAATGGAGAAGGCCTCTGGCGACGTGCCGAACACACCAAGCGCGACGGCAATCTATATCCCAGTCACGGGCTTGGGCCTGTAGCTAACTATATGAACATGCAACGCGGCGATCGTTTTGATTACATCGTCTCGATGAGCTCGCCCCAACGAGGTCTCGACCAATACCGCAAGGAGCATCTCAAAGCGGGAGATCCGCGCCTCGAAGAGCGATACCTAACCGGCGATATGAACACGTCGCTCATCAAGACTGCGAAAGGCCTCACCATCACCGTCAAGCATGCGGTCTCCACTCCCCATCCCTACGATCGCATCAACCTGATTGCCGGCACCAAAGGCATTTTTCAGGACTATCCGCCTCGTATCTATCTCGACGGCCAGAACAAGGATGAGTCGTATATGCCGATCGATACTTGGAAGCAGTACGCACATCCATTGTGGCAGAAAGAGGGCCAGCTAGCGGCAAAGATCGGTGGTCATGGGGGCATGGACTACATCATGCTCTATCGCTTGTTGCAGTCTGTTCGAGAGGGGCTTCCACCGGATATGGATGTATATGACGCGGCTTCCTGGTCAGCTATTGGGCCGCTGAGCGTGACTTCAGTGAGTCGCGGAAGTGCCCCGATCGAGTTTCCGGATTTCACACAGTCCAAGTGGATGCAACGAAACATCTCAGCCATCGCAACCCAGGTGTAAGTGTCTGGCTCACTATATATGATGGACGAAACAACGGGTGCTGAGGGCAGGCAGGCGCATGGTGTCAAACAGTCTGCGGTGAATCGAGAACACCCGGTGATTTTTTCTGAGTTCTCAGCCCTCGACCTCATTCCTGATGGCGATCTGGATAAGGATTTCTGGGCCGCGGCGAATCGCATTCAATTCGCCGAGGCTGGTTTCTCCCGAACCGCGCATGCAGAAGCGAGGACTCTGGTCGCCAGCCGATGGACTCGTCAATATCTGTATCTTGCCTTCTGGTGCCATTACCAGGACCTAAACATATATGAGGGCGAAGATCCAGCTCCAGAGCGATGGCAGTTATGGGAGAAAGATGTGGTGGAGGCATTTATAAATCCAACGCCTGACCGTCCAACGCACTATTACGAATTCGAGGTCGCACCAAACAATCAGTGGCTGGACCTGGAGATAGACCTAACGCAGAATCCCTTCAACAACACACAATGGAATTCTGGCTTTACTCACGAGACCCTCATTGACGCTCAACGGCGCGTCTGGATGGTCGAGATGCGTATCCCAATAGCTTCTATGACGGCGGCCGCGTCCCATCCGCTAACAGAATGGAGAATCAACTTCTACCGCTGCGACGGAGATGAAGCTGATGCATCAAGGCGCATGCTCAGTTGGGGCGCATTGCCTCTGAACCTTGCCGAGAACTCGTTTCACCAGCCGGATTCGTTTGGCACTCTCCGCTTCATCTCCGGTTCCTGATCGGGTCGGCACGTGCGTCAGCGCGTTGGTTGCGCCTCCAGCACGATGACTTCGAATGGATTGAGTTTGAAGGCATACGCGCGACCGGCTTCAAGTTCAACCGGGGGAGCGTCCGCATCCGCAGTCCACGGACTATGAGCAGAATATTTACGGGCTGCTTCGGCGGGAAGTTCGAATGCCTTCCCTATGTCGATGCGAATTTCTCTCGGGCTTGCAGAAGGATTACGCAGGACAAGGATACCTTTTTTTATGCTCCAGGATGCCCATCCGTAGGCCTCGCCCTTGCTTGGATCGCCACCTACCCAATGCGTATCGCGGAGTGTATCGGCATTCTCCCTGGACCACCGCGCGCTCTCGGCCAGCACGTCCCAGTCGGCCTTGGTCAGCAGAGACGGCGTAATGTAAAGCTCCTGCAACTGGGTTCCGCTACCGAAATAAGAGCGGACCTCCGATGCGAAATCATGCCCAGGATCGGTCGAGAGATTCTTCGCTTTTTCGGCATAAATAATGCCATGCAGCATAAGCGAATTGAGAGGGAAGAGTGGGCCTCCGCGTACGATATTTCGATAGGTTTGCTCGTCGCGATAGGTTATCCACTTCTGGCGCCAGGTGCCCTCGCCGGCGAAGTCATGATCTTCACCTGAACGGAAAATTGTGTCAGCATAGCGCAACCAGAAAGGAGATGGCTTGGTCCCGGTCGTCAGGTTGATGAAGATCTGTGGGTCTGCCTGGCGCAGGCGTTCAATGAGATGAATGGCGGCGGAAAAATCGCTGTCGAAAATGCTGCCGGCGAAGACCTGGCCGGCATTTCCAGTGCCATCGAGCTTGAACTGATTTACACCATAACGGGTGATGAAATTCAGGCAAGCCTCCTCGAACTTGGCATAGTAGCGCGGCCCCGAGAGCGCGTAGCCGCCTTTGACGATTTCGTATCCATGCTCTTCGCCGTAGGCAATCCGCTGCTTCTTTTCTTCTTCGTAGCCGCCCCACGGGGATAGCCAGACGCCGAGACCGATGCCGTACTGCTGCGCGATGGAACGAAGAGAGGTGAAGCCGTCAGGTAAGCCGCTATTGAACTGCCACATTGAGTTCGTATCGTCCCAGCCATCGTCCATCAGGAAGGAGTCCATGACAACACCGCGCTTGCGAACGAGTTCCTCGCCGAATGCGCGCATCCGGTTTTCCACGTCGGCTGCCGAGAAGCGCTGTCCTTCGCCCAGGTCGTACCACGTGTTGTAGTGCAGGAATGTGCGGTAGGGATGCGCTCGCTCCAACTCAAGGTACGCCGCAAAGTCGCGCCGCAACTGGCCGGGCCTCGCTACGCCGATCACCGATGAGTAAGTAATGGATTGACCCGCGCCCAGTGGGAGTGTTCGCTTGAGGCCGGAGATGACCTCGCCATGGATGACGGAACTCGTGGAAAGCGGATGTTCAAAGCCCATATAAAAATTACCCGCAACAATGGGCGATCCGGCGACCGTGCCGACAACGTATGCATCTTTTGGCCGAAAGTGCAGCAGCTGCACTTCCGCTATCCCGACTGGCTCTGCGCCTGCCTGAATCGTAATCTCCTGACGCAGGTACGGAGCATCGCCGCGGACGATCATGCACCAATGCACCCGAAATGATCCAGCTTCTTCCTTCAAGTCCGCGCAGATCTGCTTGCCCGGCAAACGGGCAGCGGCTCGTGAAGCCTGCGAATCAGCCGCGAGAGTTGACAGTTCGGGCACGGAAATAAGATCCATTCCAGACGACGCAATCTTGCGATGATGATCAGTGACGAGGACAAAGGC
>JANXYB010000018.1 GCA_025350325.1 Acidobacteriaceae bacterium | reverse complement strand
GTAGTGCCTGCGATGTCGGGGGCTCCGTCTCCATTCAAGTCGAGCACCACGCCGCGATCCATCGCCCCCTGGTAGAACTGCGGCGTCTTGTTGAGGGCACCGCCGCCGGTACCGAGCAGCAGAGCGACGTCGCCGCCATTGGCAAACTCCCCTAGAAGCGCTACGTCAATTTGGCCGTCCCGATTGAAATCGCCGGTAAGGATATCAGTCGTGGGATAGGTTGACGGGATCAGATAATTGGCCGTGGAGAAAGTGGCTTGTCCCTTATCCAAACCAACACTGAGGCTGACATAGTTGGTGCTGCCAGAGGTAACCGACTTGGTGTAGAGAATGTCGGAAAGACCGTCGTGATTAAGATTGGCGGTGCTGACGCTGTCGATCACGCCTCCCACCGATTGCCGGCTGATGATTTGAAATGAGCCATTGCCTTTTGCGGAGAGTATATCGATGTAAGAGGGTGTGGTGAAGCTCTGAGATGCCGAGGAATACGTGTTGGTGCCGATCACAAGGCCGGGCGTACCGCCGCCAGTGAAGTCTCCAGGAGCGAGCGCGTCGATGCTGCCCTGCATTCCGGAAGGCAATACCCTCGCCGAGAGCGGTACCCCAGTCGCCGACCAAGTCAAGCTTTCCGTCGTGGTTGACATCGATGAGATACGCGGATGAGCTGAAAGTGGTGCTGGCCGGAGCGCCAAGCAGGTGGTAACCCTGGGCGGGCTCGAGGGTGCCGTCTCCACGGCCAAGCAACACCGCAAGGTCGGGCGCGGAGCTGTTGCTTGCGCCACCCGAATTGATCAACTGCGGATTGCGCGCGACCACCACATCTAGCTTGCCATCGCCGTTCACATCGCCTACGGCGATCATTCCTTTACTGACAGGGATCGAATAGGTAGTGGGAGCTTGCAAATAGCCCTTGCCCGTGCCCCGAAAGATGCGCACGGAAGCGCCGCACGTGGCACAGAGTGGCTCATCGACGACGGCTACATCTTCAATGCCATCGCGGTTGAAATCGCCTTTTGCGATGGACCCCGGGTTGGGCGTCTGGGTGATCGGGGCAGCGGTAAAGCCGCCGCTGCTATTCCCATAAGCAATCGTGTAACCGGCGGAAATGCTAGCCGATAACACGTCGAGGTGGCCGTCGCGATTGAAGTCGCCGAATATGGCCCACTGACCGAAGCTGTTGAACACGCTGGCAAGGTTGAAGATTTTGGAGAGGTAAATGTTCCATTGCCGTTACCGTTGTAGACCGCAACTTCCTGTGTAGATGAAGAGGAAGTCAGGGCAATGTCGGGGTTTCCGTCGTGGTTGAGGTCGCCAACATAAAGTGCGCTGGGAATGATCCCGCTACCGAAGTTCACCGCAGTGCCGAGCCCTAAGCCAGTCTGCAGCGTTCCAACCTGGGTAAAGCTACCGTTACCTTTGCCGAGCAGAATAGCGGTATTTTGGGCGGTAACAATGACCAGGTCCTCGTGATGGTCGCGATTGAGATCGCCTACACCGACCAACGCTGCGTTCAGGTTGTAGGTCGCTCCTGCAGTGAACGAGCCGTCGCCTTTGCCAAGCAGGATCTGCGTTTCGAAATTGTTCTTGACGACCAGGTCGGCAATGCCGTCGCCGTTAAAGTCGGAGGATACGAGCAGGTTGCCCCCAATGAGGCTGCCGGCGTAGGTAGGCCCTGCGCTGAAACTGCCGCCACCCTTATTAAAAAAGGTCTGGAGGTGCGCATCGCCTATTGGTCGCCACTGACGACGACGATATCGGGTCGTTTATCCCGATTCAGATCCTTGACCAGGATCGAGGGCTGCAACGCGTCCCCAACGAGGTTGATGGCAGGCTTGACGCTGAACGTACCGTCTCCATGTCCCAGCGCGATGGTGAGGGTCGCAGGTCCGAGGGGATCGCCGTGGTCATTGACTGGCCCGGGAAGAGCGGTGAGGATGTCAGCGTGTCCGTCACCATTAACGTCGGCGACCACGGTGGACCCAAGCGGCACAGAAGGCACGACCCGCTCGGGGAAGGTCCCATTGCTGTTTTGCAGCATCAGGCCAGCTACGTTACTTCCCGATGAGGAGGATGCCGAGATCAGGAAATCAGGGCGGCCATCGCCGTTGAAGTCAGCAACGCCGTAAATCTGCGAGCCGGATGCAATGGAGTTGTTGGAAATGATGACGCGGTGGCTGGACACGAACTGCTGACTGTGTCCGGTGGGGTTGAGGGTTAAGCAGCACCGAACCAAGGCAGAAAGACTGCAGGACATCTTTACATTTGGGGACCTCGGAGGGAATTCAACTTTGCTTAGGATGCACACCCTGCCAGCGCGCGGTCTTCAACCGTAGCAATCGGTTTGATGGTATGGCTAAGCCTGTATGCACTATTAAACAAGAGCAATTCTCGGCCCGCTACTAGATGTAGAACGGCACATTGCCCATCCAACGAATGGGGGAACGCGAGAATGGATGTGATGCATGCGGCGATAAAAAACGTCGCGGACTTACGGATAAATGCGGTGCAGGGTGCGGGCGAAGGGAATCGTCTCTCGTACATGATCCAGCGCGCAAACCCAGGCAACCACGCGCTCGATGCCCATGCCAAAACCGGAGTGGGGAACGGACCCGTAGCGGCGCAAGTCGAGGTACCACTGGAATGCTTCTTTGGGAAGCTGGTGCTCATCGATGCGCGCGTTGAGCAATTCATAACTCGAGACGCGCTGCGAGCCGCCGATGACTTCGCCATAGCCCTCCGGTGCCAGCACGTCGACGCAGAGAGCGAAGCGCGGATCGATCGGATCGGGCTCCATGTAGAACGCTTTGACGTCGGCCGGGTAGCGGTGGACCATGACCGGGCGGTCGAATTG
This sequence comes from Acidobacteriaceae bacterium, assembly GCA_025350325.1. Classification (GTDB taxonomy): domain Bacteria; phylum Acidobacteriota; class Terriglobia; order Terriglobales; family Acidobacteriaceae; genus Telmatobacter. Next base: position 29,852 of record JANXYB010000018.1, on the reverse strand, counting down.
CGAGCTGAGCCAAGTTTCGTCGGGTGAGCCGAAGTCATTGCCGTATTCGAACGGCGCTTCGAGGTGGCCATCTTTATGAGCCTGGTTAAGCATCTCGACGGCCTTGTCGTAGCGCAGGCGCGGAAAGGGCGGCAGAATGTTCTGCAGCCTGGCGGGATCGCGGCCTATGACGGCCAGCTCCGGCGCGCGATTCTTCACCACCGACTGCACGATGTGCGATAGAAAATTTTCCGCTAGTTCAAGCAAACCATCGAGGTCGCAATAAGCGACTTCCGGCTCAACCATCCAGAACTCGGTGAGGTGGCGGCGCGTCTTCGATTTTTCAGCGCGGAAGGTGGGCCCGAAGCTGTAAACCTTGCCCAAAGCCAACGCAGTCGCCTCGATGTAAAGCTGGCCGGACTGAGTCAGGTAGGCTGGGTCGCCAAAGTAATCCACGGGGAAGAGGGTGGAAGTGCCCTCGCAGGCAGCCGGGGTAAGGATGGGCGGATCGGTGCGAATAAAGCCGTTGGTATCGAAGTATTCCGCTGCGGCACGCATGATCTCAGCGCGAATGCGGAGGATCGCGGACTGGCGCGGCGACCGCACCCAGAGATGGCGATGCTCCATCAGGAAGTCGACGCCGTGCTCTTTGAGCGTGATGGGATAGGGGTCGGACTCAGGCACGCGCTGGATCACCTGGATGTCTTCAACGTCAAGCTCGAAGCCGCCAGGAGCGCGTTTGTCGGCGCGCACCTTGCCGGTCACGATGACGGAGGATTCCTGGGTAAGACCCTTGAGCAATCCAAAAACGGTGGGAGAAACGCTCTTGACGTGCGCTACCCCTTGGACGGTGCCGGTGCCGTCGCGAAAGATGGGGAAAAGAAGCTTGCCGCTTTCGCGCGAGTTGTAGAGCCAGCCCCGAATGGTGACGGATTGGCCTTCGTGCTGACCGAGAGTGGCAATCGTTGCGATCGGAGCGGCGGGCTTTGCTTGGGCGGGGACGGCGGCAGCGGATTCTTCAGGCATCGTGTTCTGGCTCTCTGGGCGGCGTGGTCTCCGACTCTTCTCAGAATGCGCGAAAAGGATCGGGAACCCGGCACGCGGACTAAATGGGCGCGCCGCACTCTTTAGGATAACGCGGTGCGGACGAGATCGATATTCGCAGACTCCGCGGCGCCTGGTTTATCGTCGAATGTGTATGGATACGAATTTTGTCTCGGTCACTCAGCCGCACCCCACACCGGAAGCCGAAGAGACTTATCGGCGCTGGATAAAATTTCTCGACGAAGAATTTGTGCGCCACCGTTCGCCGGAACGCCGGTCGGAAATTGTTCGCGACCAGCTTTTTCAGCTCTACCTGGGGCGGCCGCACGGAGGCAAGTCAAACCTCACGCTTACCAGCGAATTGCCCGGAGCCGTGCTGGGCATGTCGCTCGATCCTGAAAACGTGACGATCGAGGCCGAACATTTCGGCGATGCTGACCCCGAGTGCCTGGCCGTGCGCAAGCCGCTGTTGTGGTTCTGGAAGATGTTTGACCGCTCACCAATCGGATTGAACCTGTGGCTCGGCATCCGCTTTCGCTGCATGCTGGGGCGGCACATCTTTGCCTCGATGGGATCGGGCGTGATGATTCACCACGGCGTCGATCTGACCTACGGCTACAAGCTATCGATTGGCGATGGAGCTACGATCCACCAAGGCGTGCTGTTGCATGACCGGGGCGGCATCACCATCGGCAAGGGCGCTGTGATCGGGTCATTTGTGCGCATCTTTTCGCACGGATACACAGCAGACAACATGGACGCCGTGAAGCTGATGCCGATCACCATCGGCGACCATGCGCACATCGGAAGCCACACGATTCTGCTCGGCGGACAGAATGTTGAGGCGGGCGAAGTCGTAGGCAGCTATCCGATCTTCCGCGCCTAGTCGATTTGAAACGGAGCTACGCTAGTGTCTGAGAAGTCTCCGGTTCAAAATGACAGGTATTTCCCCAGTGCGTACCATGGTACGTTGGTACGTCTCCCCACCCCCACCCGTACTCTGGATGGAAGTTGTTTGATAAGAGAGAGTTGCGGTGCGGGTTGAGCGCTAAAGTCTAGTAGGCAATATACTTCCCCGCAGAGTCTAGATAACAAGTGACTTATAAGCCGGTTCGCTGACTTCGCTTCGGGAAAGGGCGTAGTCGTTGGCTAGCGCACTTTTTCTGCCTTGTTTGCTCTCATTCACAGTATGCACCGGTATGGGGAAATCATCGGCACTGGAGCTTTGCAAGTGCCCGCGTTCGTGCCAGCCCACCCTTAACAACTAGCCCACGGACGAAGACTCGTCTGCGGGGACCTAGTGAGACTGACAAGGTTGGGGTATGGCGTTGGGTTTCAAGCCGAGGGTGGCGCAGTTGCAGGTATTTACTGAGGGGTGCCTGATCTTGACCTCAACTCCTCGACTAATCTCTCAGCGGAGTTGATCATTTCTTTCTCGCGATTCTTTTCCATTCGCGCAAGCCTCCTATGGTCAACGGTTGACCACAACGAAGTTTTCGTCCTAGCGTCATAGATTGTCAGAATCAATTTTGGGTCAGTCATCTCTCGACTGTGAACTTGGGTTGTGTTGTTGTAAGTGTTTACCGAACTCCAAACGCGCGTTCCCAGATCTTCAACATGGTAGGACAACTCCACGATCAATTCCGCGTCTTCCGGTGAGCCAACCACCTGATATCTTCCCCACTTCTTCATCTCGGAATAGAACGCGTCGTAGCCGAGGTCACTGCCGCCACCATTTGACAGGAATATCTTGTGAGCGGTCACGATGGCTTCAGGAAGCGGCGCAGTGCTCCGCTTAATTTCGCGAGTTGCGTTCGATGATGGTGCACGTGTATAAAACCCTTGCCAATCGGTCCGTAAGCGATCTCAAAGTTGAAATCGCATGCGCAGCAGACGGCCCCGAAATGGTCTATACACTTCTTCCGAGCCCGAACGTCGCGCTCAATACGTTCCACTTGCACGGAGACTCGAGCTCCCTCGATGAATTCGCCGTCAATGGCCAGAAAAGATTCTACAGCTGAAGATTCCTCCCCGAAGAGGAGGAACATTTTGTTACGTCGCTGGTGGTAAGCCTTCGCTAGCGTGTATGAGTAATTTTCGGTAGAGTAATTCGCCGGAAATCCTGCCTTTTTCAACACTTCGTTCACAGACTTCTGGATGGCTTGTTGATCTAATTCGTCGAAGGAATCGATCAGCATCTGGAGGTAGGAATACCTTATTCGATTCTTGCTGGCACTTTTAAGAGACTGATACCGAATAAACTCGTTCTCTATAGCTAAAATTTTCAGGTTTGCGGCGTCTTTGCGGTGCGCGCCGGCCCCAGACTCGATTACTTCGCCTACTTCAAAAAGCTGAGAAAACTGATCCCGGTCTAACATGGAGACTCCTGATTGGCTCAAAACATCGAAATGCTACGCAAACGTGCGCATGGATGTTTGAAACTTGAAAGTCTCAATACTATTGCACTTCCTATTGAGGTCGTCCCGATGAGACAGCAATATGTTTCAATAGTAAGGATGGGTGTGGCGCGGAGAGATACGGCTCGGGGTAAATGGTTGGCGGCGCGGCGGAAGGTGCGCGAGCTAGCCATGGTCGCGCGTGCACTGGCGTCTACTGGGCATCCGGTGCTGGCGCAGATTGTGCCGGCGCGGTTCTGCAATCTCTCGTGCGGATATTGCAACGAGTACGACAAGGTTTCTGAGCCGGTGCCGCTCGATGAGATGTACAGGCGCATCGATCACCTGGGGCGGCTGGGCACGGCCATGATCGGGATCTCCGGGGGCGAGCCGCTGACCCACCCGCAGCTGGACGACATTATCCGGCGCATGCGCAAGACGGGCGCGATTGCCGGGATGATCACCAACGGCTACCTCTTGAATGTGGAACGGATTGAGCGGCTCAACCGGGCCGGGCTCGATCACATGCAGATCTCGATCGATAACGTGGAGCCAGACGAGATATCCAAAAAAAGCCTCAAGGTGCTGGACAAGAAGCTCGAGATGCTGGCCGAGCATGCCGAGTTTCACGTGAATATCAACTCGGTGGTGGGCGGGGGCTTCAAGAATCCTAACGACGCGCTGGTGATCGGCAAGCGGGCGCTGGAACTGGGGTTTGAGTCGACGATCGGGATCATTCACGACGGGAGCGGGCAGTTGAAGCCGCTCAAGGATGATGAGGCGCGGGTCTACTTTGAAATGACGAATCGGAAGAAGACCAACTACGCGCAGTTTGACAAGTTTCAAGAGGCGATCGTAATGGGCCAGCCGAATGACTGGCGATGCCGGGCGGGGTCGCGCTATCTGTACATCTGCGAGGACGGGCTGGTGCATTATTGCTCGCAGCAGAGGGGGTATCCCGGGGTGCCGCTGGCGGACTACTCCACGGCAGACGTGAAGCGGGAGTTTTTGACGGCGAAAAGCTGCGCGCCCAATTGCACGGTGGGTTGCGTGCACCGGATCAGCTACATCGATCACTGGCGGGCTCCGCAGACAGAGACAGTTTCGCCGGGAACGGATGGAGCCGGGGAGCTGGTGCAGATTCATACGGGGGATTGACGGGGTTTGGGTCCCACGTCTTAGACGTTCACAGGTGAGACGGAGGGTAGTCTCAGAGCGCGGCTTCGGCTGCGCTTTTGCTTTTTGAGGGATGGTGATGAGAAGTTCGGACTACCACTCTCAGGGCGAGACGTGGGGCACGCGATCCTTGCTGTTCAAGCTGACGGGGGCTTGGGGGCAGACTGCTGGGCGCTGATGACCCGGTAGGCGGAGACGATTTTTTGCATGGAAACGCCGAGGGCGAAGAGTGGGTCGGTGCCGGCGTTGAGGGCTGATTCGGCAGCGATGCCGAGGCGGATCGTGGTGCCGGAGCGGAGGTAGAAGAAGACCTGTCCCGGGGGCGGGAGGTCGATGGTGTCGGTGGGGTTGCAGAGGGGGGCGAGGGAGCGGGCGATCTGGACGCACTCGACGGCGAATTGGTGTACGGTTTTGGACTTCTGGCCGGCTCCGATGTAGCCTCCGCCACTGCTCAGGTAGATGCTGGCGGTACCGTCGGAGGCGGCGAGGACGGTGGAGGTGCCGGCAGTCAGATGCCAATCCATCAGTACGAGGTGGACGGCGTCGCCGGCGGTGGGGGGCAGAACTACCTTGAGGGCGTTAGCGCGCAGTTTTGAGATATAGGGCGGGGTCGGGCTTTGGCGGGCGTGCTCATAGCGGACAGGGAATCGCGGCCAGGCGCGGTGTGTCAGCGAGAATAGCCAGAGCGCTGAGGCGGGTGCCGGATGGGATCACTGGGGCGTCTGGGGTGGAGTTGACACGCCCACATCTCAGATTTGCTCAGCGGCGACGTGGGTACCTAATTCATCGGAACCCGCGCGGCCTGCTATTTGTGGGCGGTCGTCTTGGAGGGCGTAGCGCCCTTGGTGTCGACCATGGCCTGATCTATGAGTTGAAAAAGCTTGGTGCGGTCGAGTACTTCAACGAAGGGCGCGCCTTTGGAGTTGGCGGTTGTGACCCAGATGGTGGGGGTGTGCTCGATGCCGATGCGCTGGCCGAGTGCGTAGTCAGCTTTCACTTCAGCGGTCAGCTTGCCCTGGGGATCCATCGCGAAGGGGAGAGCGATGCTGTGGTCCTGGGCGTATTTTTCGGTGAACTGGCGCAATGCGTCAAGGTTGACGATGGAGGTCTGGTTGGCGAAGACCTGGTTGCGGTAGTCGTCGCCGACTTTCTTGCCTTTGGTATCGAACCAGCGGGCGTTGATGGCGGCTTGCATGCTCCACGCATGGAAGGGGAGCGGGAAGTCGTGGCGCACCCAGGGGATGTTGTATTTGGCGGCTGCCTCTTTAAGTAGTGGATTGGCGGTGGCGCAGTCGGGACATTCCATGTCTTCAAACTCGACGATGGCGACGCGGGCCCCGGCGGGCGGCTTGAGGGCTGCGGGGTCGTGCACGGTCGTGGAAGGCGGGCCACCGAACTGTGCGCGGGCAGCCGGTGTGAGCAGCAGGGCGGCGGCGAATAGCGCAGCGACAAGCCTCATTGACGAAACAGAGCGGCGGGCGTTAACGGAGAAGGCTGACGCGAAGACTCGATGCATAGCTCTTTGACGGCTCCCTTCAGGTCATTGTAACGGCTTTCTGTCGGGAAAAGTTGTGATGATGACCGGCGGGTTTTGGGGAAGAGCGGAGCCGGGTTGGCTCCTTTCAGCGGTCGCGCGAGGTTGAATTGTCGGGGTCGTTTTGCAGGAGGCGGCGGGAGGCGATCCACTGCCGCCATTTGTAGTCGGCAAAGATAGAGCCGGCGAGTATGAGGATTGCCAGAATGGCGAGGAAGATTTTCAATGTAAATCTCGGTCGATGGGTGTTTGGGGCGAGAAAAGCTTATCGGCGATGCGGCGGGCCAGACGCCAAACGTAAATGAGGCCGGTTATCAGCAGGGCCGTATCAAACCAGCCGGACAGAAACAAAACCGTTGAACCTATGGTGTGTGCGTGTTGGAGGAAAGGCGAACGATCAAGCGCCAACACTCCGGGCAAATGGATTACGTACCACTGAACGGCGAGGATCACGGATTGACCGGCGAACGAGGCGTTGGCCGGGTAGCCGACAAGCCAGTAGTTCCCGGCCTCGATCAGCATCGCCGCTAGCAATGCCAGTGTTGCGGTAGAGATGAACCGGTTCATCTTGCGGTAGCAACAGTTTAGCGCGGCCGACCGCGTAAACGGGCGCGGCACGGAGAAACCGTTTCGGCGGAGACCGCAGATATACTAGGCACTCACCATGCGTGGGTGCTTTCATTCCTTCGGAAGCGAGCGCGCTGAACTGCTCCTGTTGCACGGAGGAACTATGGATGATTCAACTCAAAATCATTTTGCGAGCAATACCTGGGCCTATCCTCGCCCGGAACTCGAGCGCGCCGAGTGGGTATGTCTCAATGGAATGTGGGAATTTGCATTCGACCGCACGGCCGAGCTCCTGAGGCCAGATCGGGTCGTATGGAAGTCAAAAATTTTAGTGCCTTTTTCGCTGGAGACCGAGGCCAGCGGGATCGGTGACACCACTTTTTGCTGTGCAGCCTGGTACCGAAAACACATTGATCGCCCTGCACTCAAAGCTGACCAGCGAGTAATTTTGCACTTCGGTGCGGTGGATTATGCGGCTCAAGTCTGGCTCAATGGCATTGAGGTCGCGCGGCATCAAGGGGGTTATACACCGTTCTCTATCGATATCACCGACGAACTGACCGAGGCTGGCCCTCAGGAGCTTGTCGTCCGCGCAGAGGACGATCCGGCAGACTTAGAAAAGCCTCGCGGCAAGCAGGATTGGAAACTGGAACCACATTCGATCTGGTACCCCCGGACCACCGGTATATGGCAGACGGTCTGGTTAGAGGTGGTCAATAAAACCCGCATTCGAACCATCCGTTGGACTTCTAACCTTGAACGCTGGGAGTTAGGTATTGAGGTGCAGATCGCGGGGCCGATTCCGGCGGGGTGTCGGCTTTCCATCGTGATGCGGGTCCGCGATCACGTTCTGGTCGAAGACAGTTACTCTTTTCTGTCGGGAAGCGTGGGCGCCGGTTCGCTCGCCGCGTCGGAGTTGCATAGAACCATCGCGCTATCCGATCCGGGAATTGACGACTTTCGCAATGATCTATTGTGGAGCCCCTCCCGGCCAACAATCATCGATGTTCAATTGAAACTGCTTGGCGATGGCGGGGTGGTGTTGGACGAGGTCAAGAGCTATACGGCGCTTCGGTCAATCGCTACTCAGGGCGACAGGTTTATTTTGAATGGGCGGCCGTGGCCGCTGCATCTTGTGCTCGACCAGGGTTACTGGGAAGGGAGCGGCCAGACCGCACCCGGTGATGAAGCCTTTGTTAAAGATATCCAGCTAGTCAAAGCTCTCGGCTTCAACGGCGTGCGTATGCATCAGAAGATCGAAGACCCTCGCTTCCTCTACTGGGCCGATCATCTTGGATTGCTGGTGTGGGAAGAAATGCCGAGTGCCTACCGCTACACCCAACGCTCGGTGGAACGGGTCACGCGTGAATGGATAGAAGTTTTAAAGCGAGACTGGAACCATCCGTGCATAGTGGCCTGGATCCCGTTCAACGAGAGTTGGGGGGTGCCGGATCTGCCCGACAGCGCGGCTCAGCGCCACTTTGTGCAGGCCATATATCACCTGACTAAGACGCTCGACCCAACTCGGCCCGTGGTCGGAAACGATGGGTGGGAAAGCGTAGCAACCGACATCATCGGCATACATGATTACGACGACGACCCCGAGCACATCCGGAAACGATATGGGATCGATGAGGTCGAGGCTCGCCTTTTCGAATTAGAGCGGCCCGGAGGACGACTGCTGCGGCTGGGCGGAGATGCATCGGTACGGCAGCCGATCGTGCTGACCGAGTTCGGAGGAATTTCGCTTCGCGATGAGGGCGACCCGACGTGGGGATACAGTAGCTGCCACACACCTGAAGACTTGTTGGCGCGCTATTCCGCTCTGCTGGAAGTGGTACGTCCGCTCACTGCACTGGCCGGATTCTGCTACACACAGTTTGCCGACACGTTTCAAGAGACCAATGGACTGCTTTACGCCGATCGCACTGCAAAGCTTCCGTGGGATTCAGTTGCCAAGGCAACAAGCGGCACGAGGTTAAGTGAAAACGATCCATCCGCGCTGCTCTGGCGGCAGCGGTTGATGGAGATGCAGCGGTAGGACGTTAACTCTCGAGAAGCTTGAATCGGTCGGGGCTAACGGAAAATGCGCTCAAAGTCGCGCCGGGAACTTCGACTGCGCGCCCACGTCCAATATTTGCTCCGTCTTGTTCCGCGATTTCGCGGAATAAATGCAAAGCCTGCGCGACGACTTGGTCCATGTTGAAGTATCGATAATTTGCCAACCGCCCACAGAAATGGACGTCTGGGGTCGCCTCGGCCAAAGCTCTATAGCGCGCGTACAGTTGGGCATTTTCCGGCCGCGGAATGGGATAGTAAGGCTCACCGTCGTTGCAAGGATATTCATAAAGGATGCTGGTCTTGTCATGCTCCTGGCCAGTGAGATGCTTGAATTCCGTGATCCTGGTGTAGGCATGCTCGTTGGGATAATTCACCACCCCCACCTTTTGAAACCACGGACGATCTAGAGTCTTATGCTCGAAGCGCAACGAGCGGTATGGCAGCGGGCCGAAGCAGTAGTCGAAGAACTCGTCGATTGGCCCGGTATAAATGACCTTCGCCGAGGGGTAGCGACGCGTCTCTTCATGGTAATCGGTCGAGAGTTTGATTGAGATGTTTGGATGCGACAACATTTTTTCAAACAGATGGGTGAAGCCCTTGAGGGGCATGGCCTGAAACGTGTCGGAAAAGTAGCGGTCATCGCGGTCGAAACGGACTGGAATTCTACCGGCGACGGTGCGATCTAATTGCGACGGATCGAGACCCCACTGCTTACGCGTGTAATTCTGGAAAAACTTTTCGTACAATTCGCGGCCGAGACGGGAAATGACAACGTCTTCGGAGGTGCGGATTTCAGCACGCGCCTCGGCGCGCTCGGCGAGAAACTTCTCCATGCCTTGCGAATCAAGGTTGAGCCCGTACATGCGATTGACCGTGTCGAGATTGATGGGGATGGGCAGCAGTTTTCCATCTACAGATGCGAGCACGCGATGCTCATACGGGCGCCACTCAGTAAATTGCGAGAGATAGTCGACCACCATTTGCGATGACGTATGAAAGATGTGCGGTCCGTAGCGATGGACCAGAATGCCATCTTCATTGTAAAAGTCGTAAGTATTTCCGCCCACGTGAGAACGCTTGTCGATGATGAGCACTCGCTTGCCGAGTTGCGTCGCAAGCCGCTCTGCGAGCACCCCGCCGGCGAAGCCAGCGCCCACGACAAGGTAGTCATATCGCTCAAGATGGTTACGTAACGAGAGGATGGTGAAGTCGTCCATTGCGCCGGTAAGGTCCTCTGCCATTCCTCCACTACGCGCCACTTCGATTTCAGCGTGCATTGCGGCCCAGGTGCTATCCCAAGATGAGAGTGCCAACTTACGATCAACACGCTGAGACCAAATCGAGTCGTCTGTACTGGCGAGCGCTCGGTCGATGGCGAGGGCGAATTCGTCGGCAGTTGACGCAATATCGACAAGGCCAAATGCGCCATAATCGGCTACCACATCCGCGATCGCGGTAGAGACGACGTGCTTGCCAGCCGCGAGGAACTCGGGGGTCTTGGTCGGCGAGATGTATTGCGTCGATTTATTCAACGCGAACGGCATCATCGCCGCGCTCCATCCAGCGACATATGCGGGCAGCTCTCGATAGGATTTCATTCCGAGATAGTGGACATTCGATGCTTGCGGCAGGCTGGCAGGATCGATTTTTGCCACTGGTCCGATAAGTACGAAATGGATGTTGGGACGGAGTCTAGCCACTTCGGCTACCAATTCAATGTCAAGCCGCTCATCTAGAACTCCGAAGAACCCCACGCGTGGGGGAGGGATGGACGCCTGGTCTGGAGGATCGATTTGAGCATTGCGAGCCTGCGCAAAATGCGTAACATCGATAGAGCTTGGAAATACTTTCACGTTTGAATGTCGATCACGCTTCGCTTCGTAAAGCGATCGGCCGCCGGTAAAAACTACGTCGGCTAAACGGAACAACTGATTTTCTCTTTCGGTCAGTTCGACAGGCGCTCCATCAAATGCCGAGAGCTCATCCATGCAGTCGTAAACGATTACTTCCGGACGCAGATGTTCGGTGAAGCTGAGAGCCATGGGAGTGTAGTACCAGCAGTCGAAACGTTTGATCCTTCGCTCAGAAAGAAACCGATCCAACAAGCGACGTTGATCTGCCACTGTATCTGTTCCTCTTCGCAGTTGAGGGCGGATGACGGTAATGTTCGGTGACTCTTGTGCCGAGAGAAATTCCAGCTTTCCACCGTGAACAACTTCTTGTTGCTCTTCTAGATCGAAACAAGGTTCCTCGAAGAAATAAATTGGCCTGGAGGCGGCAGCCCGACTCAATAGATGCTGCGGACGCTGACTTACAAAGTGCCAGCGCAAGTGCGAGAACACGATAAGAGGCGGGACCTCACCTTGTATCAAGGAAGAATGCAGCGGATCATCGGAGCTGGTTTTTGCGCCGTTGTTGATTGTCGAATTAGCTGAATTATCAGGACCGTTGTCATGCGCCGTTCTCATCATTTCCTCGAGTCTGTTCTGCGGACGGGAACCGGTGTAGTCTTCCATCAATCATGCCTCCTTTAAGCTTGGATGCTGAGCAGCGCAAATTGGTCGGTGCAGAGCCTTTTGCAAAACGAACAAGACCGCGAAGCCAACTTTGCGAGACGCGCAGGCATCATGAGTAATAGTTGTCAGATGTGCATCTTCGCAATACCTGCATGGAGATTCGATAGTGTTTAGTTGGCAATCGCCAGTCGAGGTGTGGGGCGGCTTAGAGTGCACGATCAACCGTGTGGACGACATATTTTTCGATCAACTGGCTATGTCGGGTCACAGACAAAGGGTCGATCACGACCTGGAGTTATTTGCAAATTTGGGTTTGCGCACCCTGCGAACACCGGTGCTCTGGGAGCAATTTGCAAAGGACAACTCGTGGGCTTATGCGGATCGATGCTTGCGCGCCTGTCTTCGACTGGGGATCGATCCTGTAGTCGGTTTAGTGCATCACGGCAGCGGCCCGCCGACCACCAATCTGCTCGATCCAGAGTTTCCCGAGAAGCTCGCTGCATACGGTTTGGAGGTGGCGCAGAGATATCCGTGGGTGACGGATTACACACCGGTCAATGAGCCTCAAACAACGGCACGCTTTGCGTGTCTTTATGGTCATTGGTATCCGCATCATCGATCAATGCGGAGCCACCTGCGGGCGCTGATCAATCAGCTCAAAGGAATCGTTCTGGCGATGGAAGCTATTCGCTCGATACAACCTGAAGCTCGCTTGATTCATACAGAAGATGGGGGAACGACGCAGTCGACGCGCAGGCTCGAGTCATTTCGCATCGAGCGCGAACACCGGCGCTGGATCGGCTTGGATTTACTTTGTGGCAGAGTCAATCGCGAGCATCCGCTTTTCTTGTTCTTGCTGACACACGGCCTGAGTGAAAAGGAAATTTTTTGGTTTGCTGAGCGACCATGCCCACCATCAATCATCGGTCTGAATTACTACGTGACCAGTGACAGGTTTCTCGACGACCGGATTGAACTTTATCCACCGTACCTATGCGGCGGAGACAGCGGTGACGAGCCCCTGGTCGATGTTGAGGCCGTCCGCGTGAGCCCGAAAGGCATCGCGGGCGCGAAGACGATACTATGCCAAGCCTGGGACAGGTACCACCTACCCGTGGCAATAACGGAAGCTCATCTAGGCTGCGATTCAGATCAACAGATGAGATGGCTGGCAGAGATTTGGCAACACGCCCATGAAGCGTACTGTCTAGGTGTGGATGTGCGGTCGGTGACGGCGTGGGGACTTTTGGGTTTATTTAACTGGAGCAATCTCTGCACGCGAGACACCGGGGCCTATGAGCCTGGGGTGTATGACGTGGTCTCGAGTCGCTCGCCTTTAGAGACTCCGCTGGCTGACTTCATCAAGAGAATGATCAAAAAGGAGCCGTTACCGCGAGTTGCACTGTCACCGGAAAGTTGGTGGCACCACAGTTCTCGGATCTTAATCGCGCCGGACACAGGCGATCTGACGCATCAGTCGATGGGATAGAAAAGCTGGGGAAACGCTAAATTTTGCGGTCCTCTATGTTGTCGAGATTTACATCGGCCAGGCGACGGCTTCCAAAGCTGCGAAACTCTTTGACCTGTCGCAGATCATACGCATGCGCAGAGCCCGATGGCACGCGTACATTGAAGAAATCAGCACCCACCACTTCGCTCATCCAAAACGCTGGCCGCGCATCGGCGCTGCGCGTTGCGACTTCAAAATGGCTAACCTCAAGGTTGCGCACATGGCGCGCGAAGATGCCGGTCGCAGGAAGTTCGCCAAACATTTCCGGCTCGGGATAGGCATTCGCTCGCTCTTCTGGGAGCAGCGCAGCCATCTGCGCCGTGCCTGCACCCGCGTGCTCAAGAAAAACAGCGCTGATCTTGATGTCTTCGATGGGATGCGTTGACACGCCGGCGAGGATACATGGCATACTCACCGCGCTGGAGCAGGTGATATTGCTCATGATGATGCGTTTCATCACCCCCGGGCTGGCATCCTGCGGGCCTCGCATGCGTGTGCCGAGCCGCAGAAACAAGGGCGCACTGCGCATGTCGCGCATGGTAATGCCGGTAAACGTAATGTCCTCGACAAGCGCACCATCCACCGACTCCAATGCAAATCCTTTGCAGCTCTCAAACACGCAGTTTGAAATTGTCACGTTGCGGAAGCCGCCGTTTGATTCTGTGCCAAGTTTGATGCGCCCCGTAGGCTGACTTGGATGTGCCAGCGGCTTCCATGTTCCTTCAAGTACCGAGCCTAACTCGTAGCCTCCGGTTACGAAACAATTCGTAATGGTTAGATTTTCAGTAGGGCGCGCATGACCCAAAGCGAAGGAACTCTTGGGACAGATGCCGTCGTCCCACGGAGAATTGACGGTGCAGTTTGAAACATGCACATTGCGACAACAATCGATGTCGATGCCATCGCGGTTGGTATCGATCAGCAGATTGTCGATGGTGAGATTGTCAACGCCCGTAGCGAGAATGCCAAACCAGCCTCCCTCGCGAATCTTGAAATCGCGAAGCAAAACATTGCGGCAATTTTTGAGGGCGATTGTTTTATTGCCCACGCCGGGCTTGGTCGTGTCTGGTCGGCCCGCTTCACGATTCCAACCGCGCGTCAGGCCTTTGCCCCAAATCAGTCCCGGTCCGGTGATTGAAATGCTATCGAGCCCATCGCCCCATATAAGGGAATTGTGCCAGTGGTTATGACCGTAGTCCTGGTAAGGCTCCCACTCGCCTTGAGGTTCCGCGATATCGTATCCGCCGGTAGTGGTGCCGTCTAGCGGAGTGGACGCCGCCAGCAGGGTTGCGCCATTGTCCAGATGCAATCCCACTTTGCTTTTGAGTCGGATCGAATAACTGAGATATACGCCGGCGGTAAACAGGACGGTGCCGCCTCCCGCCGCGACTGCTGCATCGATAGCTCGATTGATGGCGGGCGAATCAATCGAGACACCGTCGCCTTTGGCGCCAAATAGACGCACGCTGAACAATCCGGACATCGGTGCTGATTGGCTGCTCTGTTGCGCGAGCTGCGGGCGGACCGCAGCGGGCGTGACTGTCCCCGCTACGCCCGCGCCTACCATTTTTAGAAGGTCTCTGCGCCCAAACACTAAGCTGCTGCAATTCTTTTGATCAAGTCGGATTGTTCATTGTCGTTTTCAGCACCGATGGTGAAGGCGTCAAGCACGCCGCTATCGAGCGCAAAGCGAATCGCCTCGTCTTGTCGGGTGCGCATCGCTCCCTGACCCAAGATCTTCATGCCAATGATGCCCTTGCCCTGGGCGCGCATTTGCTTGATCACGCTGATGACGGTCTGGGGATCGGCGTCCATGTGCGCGCCAACTGGATTGAGACGTACCAGGTCAACGTCGACCCACGGCGAAGCGGCCGCGGCACGCAGCGCCTCGATACTGTGGCACGAGCACCCATGGGCGCGAACGATGCCCTGCTGCTTAGCTTCAGAGAAGACGTCCATCACGCCGCGGTACCGTTCTGTCCAATCGCCCTCAGTTACGCAGTGAACGAGCAGGATGTCGATGTAGTCGACTTTTAACTCGCGGCGATAACGATCAAGATCGGCCTTGGCCTGCTTGGGATCGCGGGAATCGCACTTGGTCATGACGATGACCTTGTCGCGCGGTAGACGGCTGATGGCTTCGGCTACCTCAGGGTGCGAGCCGTAGGAATCAGCGGTATCGAAGAACGTCAGGCCGCGATCGTAGCCGGTGCGCAACAAGCGCGTCAGTCGCCCTTCCCGCGTCTGGTTTGAACCACCGCCACCGCCAATCGTGCCTGTACCCATGGCCAAGCGGCTGGTGCGGATGCCGGTTTTGCCCAGGGTTACGGTGTCGGTAGCATCAACCTTGGTGCGGCTGGACGGGGTATCGGCGAGGGCTTCGGGGGTAAGGTAGGCTGCGCCAAGGCCGGCAACGGCGCCAGTGATAAATTTCCTGCGATTCATAGGACCTCCGACGAACAATATGGGTTTGTAATTGCGGACACATCACCGTTCGACGGCACGCACTCCAGTTCGAAAATTCTACCCCGCTTCTAATTTCTATGCACGTGGATTGATTGGCGAAGGCGGTGAATACCGAAGAAAATTGAAGTTCGAGCCTAACGAGCGACATCAATCAGCGCGCGCCTATAATGTAACGACAGGTCAACCATGAAAGTAAAAGTTACGCATCTTGGAAACGTCCGATTCGCCGTCGAGACCAGGGGACACACTATTCTCTGCGATCAGCCCGTAGAGAATGGGGGAGACGATAGCGCCATGACCCCTCCGGAATTGCTGCTTGCGTCGCTCGGCACTTGCGCGGAGTTCTATGCAGTGCAATATCTCAAGGCTCGTAACCTTGATGCGGCTGGCATTGTAGTTACGGTGTCGGCGGAAAAACTCAAGCAGCCGCCACGGCTTGGGGATTTTAGAATACAGGTGACATATCCGACCGCTCTAAAGGTCGAGCAAGTTGAAGGCTTGGAGCGAGCCGTGCATCACTGCCTCATCCACAACACGCTGCTGTCACTGCCGGAGATGCAGATTGAGTTGGTGCTCGCGGAGCCGGTACTGCAATAGACTCGTAGCCTTTGATTCCTTCTTTATAGCGAGAGGTCGATCTTCTTTAGAAGAGTGCACTTCAAAAAAGACACCCGACCAATTGGCCGGGTGTCTTATCCGCGTTTTAAATTTAGTGCCGGTCCCCATCTCCCATCAGGTGCGACATAGCGCGCTCGTAGCCGCGCCTAAAACCATCCCGGTAAGCTTCGCGCTCTTGCCTTGGAAGCCGTACGTTTCGATACTCGTCGCGATTGTTCACGTCGGGCCGGCGATGATTGTCATTGTCTTTGCGGGCACCCTCAACGCCGTCGTGGTAGCCGCGGCGCTGCAGTTCGTTCAGCTCCTGGGGAGGAGCCTCCCATCCACCTTCGTCCATCCGCATACCGCCTTGCGGGCCCCCCGAGATGTGAGACATTGCGGTCTCGTATCCGCGGCGAAACGCTTCGCGATAGGCGCCTTGCATCTCCGGCTGCACGTTGGGATTACGAAATTCCTGATGGCCGTCGGCATCGGGCTGGCGACGTTCGGCGAAATCTTTACGCGCCTCTTCAACGCCCTCGTGGAAACCACGGCGCTGAACCTCGTTCCACTCCTGCGGCGGAGCTTCCCACCCACGCTCATCGTCGCGGCCGCCCATGGGCGCGCCCCCCATATGGGACATCGCTACCTCATAGCCGCGGCGGAAGGAGTCACGATAGGCTTGCTGCATCTCCGGCTCGACGCGCGGATTGCGATACTGCTCATGATCGTCGGCATCCATGCGCCGATGATTAGAAGAGTCTCTGCGCGCTTCTTCAACGCCCTCGTGAAAAGCACGCCGCTGGACCTCATTCCACTCTTGTGGAGGGACATCCCATCCGCCCCGATCCTGGCCATATCCCTGCTGACCGTACCCGGGCGGCGGCGGACCTTGTTGCGCGGCAGCTGTACTGCATGCGGCCAACCCACTGACTCCTAGACATAAAGCTAGTACCGGCACACCAACGCGAACTTTAAGCTCATTTGTAAACATTCCTAAAATCTCCTTTCTAATCTGCTGGGCAATCATACTAATCTAGACCCGCATTGAGCAGGTTTGTTGCCCCCAGGCGCGCCGGCACTTGAACACACATGCTGAAATAGGAACAGGAATATCGGCATGCCAACCGATATTCCTGCTGTCGTTCCGTTGAAATAGAAACTATTATTGGTGGTCGTCGTGGTCATGGTCACGATGATCGTCGCGGTCATGATGATCGCGGTCGTGATCGTTCATCATGTGCGACATTGCCGTGTCGTATCCGCGGCGGAAGCCTTCTCGATAGTCCTGGCGCAGGGAACGTTCAACGCGGGGGTGACGAAACTCGTCCCGACGATTTACATCGCTACGGCGGTGCTGTTCGTAATCTTTACGTGCACCTTCCACTCCATCATGGAAACCTTGACGTTGTGCTTCCCGGAATTCAGCGGGCGGAGCATCCCAGCCGCCGCGGTCGCGGTCCTGATCATAACCGGCGGCCGGTGGGCCTTGCTGCGCCTTGGCTGTTGCGAGGCCCGCGGTAGCGAGCGAGAGAGCGAGAAGCGGCATTGCCAACAATCTGATGTGCATCTTTAGTCCTCCATTCCATGGGTAGAGATGAATCATTGGCAATCGGCGTTGCCTATGCAGCGCAAGGGTCCACGCCTCGAATCACCGAGTTTTCGAGTGTTGCTCGACGACAAGTCGCTTAGCCCAAGCCGCTTGCGGTGCACCGCAAAGCACTTGGCTTTCACTCTATGGGGCGACGCATGATTCATAAGTCGATGACACTTTCAGGCAAAGTTTTGTTATCCGTTGCGCTAGGATGGGCGTGTGCCCCTGCTCGACATTCGTAATCTCGGGATCCGCTTTGGCTCCGCTCAAGCTGTGCAGGATATAAGCCTCCAACTTGAAGCAGGCCAAGTGTTAGGACTGGTCGGCGAATCTGGTTCAGGCAAGAGCGTAACGGCACTTGCCATCTTGGGGCTGCTTGGAAACGCTGCGCAGGTAACTGGTCAGATCCTTTGGGAAAAAACGACTGCGGGATTGGGGCATGCGGGAAATAAAGAGCGAGAGCGAATCGATTTGCTGCGGCAATCGAACCAAAGCCTCTGCAAGTTGCGTGGCAAAGAAATCGCCATGATCTTTCAAGAGCCTATGACCGCGTTGAATCCGGTGATGACAATCGGGCGGCAGGTCGCGGAGTGCGTAGAAGCACATGCAGTCTCGTGGACTGGGCGTGAAGCCAAACGAAAAGCGACGGCCGCGCTGGAGGCGGTTGCGATCCCTGAGGTTGCGCGACGCTATGGCGACTACCCGCACCAGTTTTCAGGTGGCCAGCGGCAGCGCATTCTGATCGCGATGGCACTGATCAATAAGCCGCGACTGCTGATAGCCGACGAACCGACGACTGCTCTCGACGTCACTGTGCAGGCACAGATTCTCGCCCTGCTTGCCGATTTGCAGCGACAACATGGCCTGGCCATGCTTTTTATTTCGCATGATCTTGCCGTGGTCGGACAAGTGGCTGATCGAATCGCGGTTATGCGCAAGGGCCAAATCGTCGAGAGCGGCCCTTGCCGGCAACTTCTAACCGCGCCGCAACACCCGTACACACGCAGCCTGCTCGCCGCCGTGCCCACGTTGCGTACTGACCGATCGATGCCGCTCGCCAATCTCGCGTCGACAACGGGAGTTGAACAGGGTTAGACATTATTCCGCTGCGATGAAGGCAAGGAGAAGATTCATGGCGCAGTCAGCTCGACTTCATTCCGTACGCGTCTACACAGCATTGTTGATCGCAATCGGGCCGCTGTGTGCCGCACAGACAATACCCCATAAGAAGAAGCCAGCGCCGAAGCCCGTGCCAACAGCGCAGGAGTTGTTTGCCTATGTGCGCGGGGCGCTCATCTCGTTCAGCCCGGAAGATGGGATCAACGACAATCTTGAGGTCGCGCTCGACCCGGCGGGAAACGTTCTCGCCGTTAAACAGCCGGACGGCCACTGCGATCTATTTCTCAAAGCGCTGGATGCGAATACGTTGGTTTGGGATATTTTCGATGCCAGCGACTCAGTGCGCACCCGCACGCAAATTCTACGCCTTACCGTTGTCTCAGCAACCGGCAAGACCGCGCGCACTTGCTATGACAATCAGGATCATGTAGATAAAAATGTGGCTACAAATCGCGCGCGATTTCTGTTTTCAGTAGCGAAGACGGAGGAAGCGACCGGCTTTCAAGCTAAGATGACCAGGGCCATGAAGAATCTGATTGCGTTGAGCGGGGGGGCGGAAGAGAAGGATATCTTCTGAAGGATGCGGCAGATGGGGCTCTGCCGCGAATCAAACTTCGCGAGAGACACTACCGCCTCCCGTGAACGCGGGAGGCGGATCAGTCCGCTGAATGATTAGTTGGCGACTGCGGGTTCCGCGACAGCCTCGGCAACCGGAGTCGCCTCGGCATCAGCCGCAACATGGACCTTGAGTTGCGCAGTGACTTCGCGATGCAGCTTAATTGCTACTTCAAAGTCACCCAGGCTTTTGATCGGCTCTGCCAATTGAATCTTGCGGCGGTCCACCGCAAAGCCCTTGGTCTCAAGATCGCTGGCGAGGTCAGCCGAGGTGACTGAACCGAAGAGCTGACCGTTTTCGCTGCACTTGCGAGTAAAGCTGAGCACGAGCGGCTCGAGTTGTTTGAGCAGTTGCTCCGCCTGCGCCTTCTCGGAGGCAGACCGGCGAGCGGCGGCGTTCTTCATTTGATCAATAACGGCCTTGTTGGCCAGAGTTGCCTGCAACGCCAGCTTACGGGGCAGCAGAAAATTACGTCCGTAGCCGTCGGCCACTTTGACTACTTCTCCACGCTGGCCCAAGTTGACTACGTCTTCTTTCAGAATGACTTCCATGTGAAACTCTCCATGTTGCGCGGCGGCTCCACGATCGGCCGGCTTTTTGTCCTTAGACACCGGTGTTCCGTGTGAGTTGCGCAGCGCGAATTCTATAACTGGATTCGCTGGCTCGTCGCCTGCCAAATCCTTTTGACTCCTACAACTAAATGGTCAATGCGGCGAAAAACGACCATTACCGCTTCCACAGGTCCATGCGTGCCATTACCTCGCAGCCTGCAAGGGAAGACCCTCAATTGATGAAGGGCCATCGTACGCAGACTTGGCAATAGCACCGAAGTTTGCCCAAGCTCTAGTGACGCGTAGCGAATGGCAACAGGGCAATATTTCGCGCCTGCTTGATCGCGCGAGTCAACCGGCGCTGGTGCGTGGTGCATACCCCAGTAAGCCGGCGCGGCACGATCTTGCCGCGCTCCGCCACAAAGCCCTGCAGCAGGCGCACATCGCGGTAAGGGATCGCATCGATTTTCTCGGTGCAGAACTTGCAAACCTTCTTGCGGCGAAAGAATTTGCCGCGCCCGCCCGGTCCACCAGAGGGACGACCGCCGGGCCGGGGGCCAGAACCACCAGGGCCGGACGGCGCATGAGATTGTGCAGCTGGTGCGCCCGCTTCGGGTGCTCGTCCAGGAGTTTCTTCAGACATAATATTTCCTCTTCATCCTCTTGGTTCCTGCTCCCGTCAGGGCGCCGGAACTCAGTGCGGAGCCTAAGCAGTCAACCCGCTGGGTCTACTGCCGACAGCTATTCTTTTGAAACTAGGCGTTGGCCTGCACGGGCTCAGCAGCCTCGGCAGGGGCAGCAGCCGAAACGGGAGCTGGAGCCGTCGGGACCGCAGGAGCCGGTGCCGCAGCCGCAGGGGCCGGGACCACAGGCGTTGCGGCCGCAGCCGCTGGGGCATGCACTACCGTAGGCTCAGGCTTGCGGCGAACACCGCGCAATGCCTTCACCTTAGCCAGGCGCTTGTCTTCTTCGTCAATGCGCACGGTGATGAACTTGATCACTGGTTCGGTCACACGCAGACGGCGCTCTAACTCGAGCACCACCGCTCCGCCTGCCTCAACCGTAAGCAGCACGTAGTTGCCGTCATTGAATTTGCGCACCATGTAGGCCAGCTTGCGCCGCCCCATCTTGTCGACATTCTTGACCATCCCGCCACCATTGGTGACGCTGGTGCTAAAACCGGCGATCAGCTTGTCGACTTCTTCTTCGACCACGTCGGGTCGAACGATGAACATAACCTCATACACACGGGACATCCGATTTCCTTTTCTGCTGGACCCTCCGGCCCAGCCCCACATTCCATCAAACACCGCCGGCAAAACCCGGGCGGCCCTTCCTTCGCAGCAGGCTAGTTTCTCTTCTCTACGCCCATAGTCCCGACGTCCCTAGTCCCTGCCTCTTACTATTCCGGCGGGCCGTTTCGCTCGCGGCGGTTGAACTCGTTCATTGCAGCAGCCGGTCCTACCTCGAGAATGCGCCGCGTCGCTTTCGCCACTCCGTCAAGCACCTCGTCCAGCACCGTCAAATCCGCTTTCCGCATCGGTGACAGCAGATATTCTCTGCCTGCGCGTCGCCCCGCCCCTGCCTCTTTTGCTGCGAGGGGTAGATCGGGCGCAACCCCGATGCGTAACCGAAGCCATTCCTGACTGCCCAGAGCCGAAGTTATGCTGCGGGCTCCGTTGTGGCCCGCGGGCGAACCGCGTTCTCTGATCTTGTAGGTGCCCAGAGTCAGGTCTAACTCGTCGTAAATCACGAGCAGGTCCCGCTCCGGGTCCGCCTCAAATTCCCTAACCAGAGCGGCTAGCGCCAGCCCACTCAAGTTCATAAATGTTTCCGGTTTGGCCAGGACCACTTCGCGCCCTGCCAAACGGCAGGTTGCGGTTACGGCCCGGCATCGCCGGTTCTGCACCACCACGCCCTCTTGCTGAGCGATGCGGTCGATTGCCATGAACCCCGCGTTATGCGGCGTCCACAAATATTCCGGCCCCGGATTGCCCAGCCCAACCACAAGGAACGGGCCGCGTCGTGCACCGGATTCGGCTCCCCCGGCGAGCAATTTAGGCTCGCCGGGGGCAGAGGTTCCACTTGCCTCGGCCAATGCTTACTTCTTCGCCTCTGGCTTTTTCGCTCCAGCTGCATCGGCTTCGGGCTTACCCTTCTTGGCCACTTCCGGCTCAGTCGAAGTAGCGCCCGCCTCGGTCGTCGCCACTGCTTCGCCTTCGGCAGGAGCGGCAACAACTTCTTCACGGATCGAGACCACGTGTGCAACCGTAGCGTCTTCCGCGTTGAGGTATGTGATCTTGTCAGAGTGCGGCAAATCGCTGATGCGAAGGGCACCAAAGAGCTCGAGATTGCTGACGTCGACGGCGATCTGCGCGGGAATGTCGGCGGGCAGGCACTCGATTTCAACTTCGCGCAATACCTGGTCGAGAATGCCGCCGGAGGCCTTGACGCCAACGGGAATGCCCTGCAACTTGACGCGCACGCTGACTTTCAATGTCTTATCGAGCGCAATGCGCTTCATATCGATGTGAATCAACTGATCTTTAAGCGGCTCTCGCTGCCAGTCGACGATCATGGCCTTGGCGGAGGCCAAGCCAGGAACTTCAACGTCAAAAATGGTGTTATGGCCAGCCTCTGAAAACAGGATCCGCGAAATCTGCTTCGGATCGACTTCAACGGCCACCGGGTCGTGACCGGCGCCATACAGAACGGCAGGAATCTTACCGGCGACGCGCACACGGCGTGCGGCATTTTTAGTGAATTTGCCCTCGCGGGGCTTGGCTGCGACAACTTCAGGCATGGGTCTCTCGTTTCCGGTTTCGGGCACGGACTGGTCCGCTCCCTTTGTTCGCGGCAGAAGATCAACTACTGCCGGGTTGGTCAATGTCTCGGTGGTAGTCCCTAAGTCCGTAGTCGCTTGTGCTTAGTCCCTACGCCCTGGTTTCTACTTCCCTGGTTTCTACATCATGATGCCTAGTTAAACAGCGTACTGACGCTGGTTTCCATGTGAATGCTCTCGATAGCCGCGCCCAGCAGGCCGGCAATAGAAAGCACTTTAATTTTGGGCAACTTCTGAGCCGCCTCGCGCAGCGGGATGGTGTTAGTCACAACCACCTGCTCGATACGCGAATTAGCAATACGGTCTATGGCCGGCCCCGAAAGCACGGCATGGCTGGCACACGCATAAACGGCAGCCGCCCCCGCTCCGTGAAGCGCCTCTACGGTCTTGACCAGGGTGCCCGCCGTGTCGATGATGTCGTCGATAATGAGGCAGGTCTTGCCCGCCACGTCGCCGACCACGTTCATCACTTCTGCAACATTCATATCGGTACGGCGCTTGTCGACGATCGCCAGAGGCGCTCCAACTTTTTGCGCAAAGAATCGGGCCCGTTCCACGCCGCCTGCGTCGGGCGAAACCACGGTCAGCCGGGGCAGATTTAATTCGCGGAAGTGACTGACCAGCACCGGACTGGCAAACAGATGGTCCACCGGAATATTGAAAAAGCCCTGAATCTGTGCCGCGTGCAAATCGACAAACAGGGCGCGATTGGCGCCGGCAGTAGTCAGCAGGTCAGCAATCAGCTTCGCGCTTATGGCAACACGCGGCCGGTCTTTGCGATCCTGGCGAGCGTATCCGTAATAAGGAACAACCACCGTGATCCTGGCCGCCGAGGCGCGCTGGAGCGCGTCAATCATGACCAGCAGTTCCACCAAATTCTGATCGACCGGGTAGCAGGTCGGTTGCACCACAAAAACGTCGACACCGCGCACATTCTCGAGCAACTGGAAGTAGACCTCGCCGTCAGCGAAACGCTGCAGCTTGGCCTCGCCCACCTTGACGCCGATGTGCTGCCCAATTTCGTCTGCAAGCTGGCGATTGGCCGAGCCACTGAAGAGCTTGAAGCGGCGATCCTCGCTGAGGTTACGGGTTCGCTTGCGTTCGGGGGCCGGTCTGACCTCCTTCGCTTTGCCGGCAGCTTCTGAAACCGCGCCCGACGTAGTTTCTTTGGGCGCGCCTTCGCGGGTTGCGTCGAGTCCGCCCTCCTGCTTGTCTTCCGTCGCTACCGTCACGATTCCCGCTTCCATCTCCGATAACCTCCAAGCTGGTTGGCTTTGGGTGAAATCCGATGTACATGAAACAAATCCTGGCTGGGCGACTAGGATTCGAACCTAGACAAATGCCTCCAAAGGGCATTGTCCTACCATTAGACGATCGCCCAACTTAGCGAATCTCCAGAAACTCTCTGGATAACGCCTTCAACAAGGCCTGCGCATCTGTCGCGCGCATCAGGCCCGCCGAAATTGTCACTGCAAAAGCATCTTGCTCCAGTATTCCGAGCGTGGCAAGGTGCGCGTCAAAAGACTCTCAACACCGGTTGCCTTTAAACGTTCCCGAGCCGCATCTGCCGCATTACGGGTCAGATAAAGACCAAAGAGCGCCGAACCGGACCCTGACAGCGAAGCATGGAGGGCTGCCTCCGGAGTGTCCGAAGCCGCGAGAATACGCTTGATTTCGCCGAGGGAAGGATGCTGGGGGAAAACAACTCGTTCGAAGTCGTTCTGGATCCAGCTACTGATCCCGGTGCGGACAAGCGCGGACTCTTGTGGTCCGGCCAGGTCCTCCCGGTCAATTTGAAGCTTTGGGAGGACACCGGAGGAGCCAACTCCCTGCCGTCCTCCCGGGATTGCTCCCGCAAAGGCGCTGGCATAGGCGCGACTCAACTCACTTAGTTTATCCGCACTGGCGCGGCCGGTCAAACCTTCTGTTGCGCAAAGTGCATCCCAGTCGCGGAAAGCCTGGGGCGTCGACACGCCCACTACCGGCGTAGCCACCACGCACCACACCGGCTCGAAGTCGGGCAAGGGGTAGACTTCCTGACCGCGATCCAGCCCCAACACCGCGCCGCCAATGAGAAACAATGGAACGTCGGAGCCGACTTCTGCGGCGAGTTTCAGCCTGCGCGCAGGAGACCCCAGCGCGGTCGTTTGCTCCAGACCGGCAACGACGCCGTCCGGCTCACGCCCTGTGGTCTCTATGCCTAATTCCACTTCCAGTCCGATCAATGCTGCTACCGCGTTCGCTGATCCTGCGCCGAGTCCGCCCTGTACAGGTAGCCGTTTCTCAATATGAATCTCAACGGTGGCGTTGAGGGCGAGCGCCTCGAGAGCCAGCGCAACCATTTTCCAAGCTGTGTTGCGACTGTCGGTGGGGACGCGCTTATCGCCTGTATGCAGGCTGATCGACGTTATTGGTGCGCGCTTCGCGGTGACGGTGACGACGTCAAACGATTCCAATGTCTGGTAAACGGTGCTGAGGGCGTGAAACCCATCCGGCCGAGGCGCACCGATTCCCAACCCAAGATTGATTTTCGCGTGCGAACGAACGGCGGTCGACATACGGGTCAATTGTAGAACCGGGCCGCGCCGCCAATTGTGGCTCGATACATAGCCAACGCCGGGTAAGGTCAGCCTGCCTGACTGCTACAATCGTTTTGCCTTTTCAGTCGTTGCGGATGGGCCTGTAGCTCAATGGTTAGAGCAGGGGACTCATAATCCCTTGGTTGGGGGTTCGAGTCCCTCCGGGCCCACCATTAACTTGACGGCTAGCGGTTTTCGTGTCGGTTTGACGGGACGCTTGTTGATTGCCGGCAGGATCTCTCCGCCAAGCGCCTCTATACTCAGGCCAGCGCATGACGACGCACTTAGACCAAATTCTGGCTACAACGCGCGCTTCGCTGACGGCGGCGATTGCGGCTGTGCCGGTTGCTGAACTGGAGCGTATGGCGAGCCAGCATCAGCCGCGCGGGTGGGCTGCGGCTCTGCGCAGGCGGGCGGCGGATGGGCCGGCAGTGATCGCGGAAATCAAAAAAGCCTCGCCTTCCAAGGGATTGATTCGCGAAGATTTTGATGCGACCTGGCTGGCAAAAAGTTATCAACAGGGCGGCGCTGCTGCGCTTTCAATACTGACCGATGAGCCCTATTTCCAGGGCAGCTTACGCAATCTTGAGCTAGCCTCTCTGGCTACCGCGCTGCCATGCCTGCGCAAGGATTTTATGGTGAGCGAATATCAGATAGTGCAGGCACGGGCGCATCGAGCCGACGCGATCCTCCTCATTGCGGCGGTGCTGACTGAGGTCGAATTGAAACGATTTTCACACGCAGCGCACGCGATTGGTCTCGATGTGCTGGTTGAGGTCCACACAGCGGCGGAGCTCGATCGCGTGCTCGACACACTGGGCGGTACCGGCGCAGATGCAATTGGCGTGAACAATCGTGATCTGAATACGTTCAACGTGAGTCTCGATACTTCGCTGCGACTTATCGAAAGCATTCCAGCCACAGTTGTGCGTGTGACCGAGAGCGGGATCGCCACTTCCGAGCACATGCTGCAGCTGCGCAAAGCGGGGTTTGATGCCTTTCTGATCGGAGAGAGCCTGATGCGTCAACCCGATCCTGGCGCGGCGCTCGCGGCGCTGCTCACTGAGGTTGCCCGATGAGCATCTGGGTAAAGATATGCGGCAACACTTCTTTTGAAGATGCGTGGCTGGCCGCTGAGGCGGGCGCCGATGCGGTAGGTTTTGTTTTGGCGCCGAGTCCGCGCAGGGTTACAGCGGCCCAGGTCGCAGCCATTACATCGCGGCTGCCCGCAGCGATCGAGAAGATTGGGGTGTTTGTCGATTTTTCTCTCGACGAAATTGAAACGTCGGTGCGTGCGTGTGGCTTGACGGGCGTGCAACTGCACTCTGCGATCGGCTCGGGTCTACCGGCTAAACTGCGCGAGCGTCTTGGCCCCGGTCTGCGCATTGTGCAAGTTGTGCATTTTGGCGTCGCGACCCAGAACGCTCAATCTTCGGTGCAGGATCAAGATGTTGATGCCCTACTTGTGGATTCGCGCTCAACGACAGCGGTGGGCGGCACAGGAATCACCTACGACTGGTCGGTTGCGGCACGGACCATCTTTAACAGTCCGAACGGACAAAAACTGATCGCGGCTGGCGGTCTGAGCCCGGACAACGTCGCTGAGGCAATCGCAACGCTTTGCCCGTGGGGTGTCGACGTCGTCTCTGGCGTCGAAGCTGCGCCGGGACGCAAAGACCCGGATAAGTTGCGCGCTTTTATAGCCAAAGCCCGCGCCGCAGCGACGCGCAACCTGCAAATCTAGCTCCGCCGCACCTGCTTCAATCCGGCACTCATTCCTACTCTCAGACACCGCAAACTAATCCCGGACAGAACAGCATCCGCGGCGCGGGATCGTTAATCCGCGTCGGAGGCGGCGCGCATTTCCGCGCTCAGTTGGTATGCAGCCCACTATTCCTTGCCTTGGCCCAGCCGCCAAGCTTTGATGAACTTCCAGTGGATGTAAACGGAGTGATTCAAGTGCAGTAGCAGACCTTCGCGGCCATCGAGAAAACCTAGCCTGAAGATGTAGTTATAAACGAACGTTGCGGCGGGGTTCAGGACGACATCGCGCACAAAAGCCGGCACAGACTTGCTATGGCGGCCTTGCTGGTACAGAAGCTGCGCTATCTCAGAGCTATAGCGATTCATGTGCTCGAGATAGATCGCGAACGTGGGGTAGGCGTAGTGCAGCATGTCGTGCTTGAGGGTGCCGCGGGGACCCGAGAATTGCGGCGTGCTGTGGGGTCCAACGCCCTCGCTGAGACGTGCCGACCCGCGACGAAAGAGACGAAGCTTGCGGTCAGGATAAAAGCCGCCGTGCCGAATCCAGCGCCCGAAGTAGAGATTGAGTCGCGGAATCCAATACGCGGCGTACGCAGGTTCACCAGCCAGAATCTGCCGGATTTCCGTTTGCAGTTCCGACGGGAGCACTTCGTCGGCGTCTAGCAGCAGGACGAAATCACTGGTGCATACATCCAAGGCAACATTCTTCTGCTCGCCGTGCCCGCCGAAGGCGTGGTAGCTGGTCTTGGCGCCAAAGGATTGCGCGATCTCAAGGGTGCGATCTGTTGAGCCCGAGTCAACCAGAATGATTTCGTCAGCCCAGCGAATGCTCTCAAGCGTGCGAGGCAAGTTGGCCTCCTCGTTCATGGCAATCATGGCGACGGAAAGGGTCTTGCGCATCGTGAGAAGGATAAATCAACGAGGTTGCCGACAATGCTCCGCTGTGGGTTAAACGCGTCGGCGCGCCGGATGATGGCGCAGCAGAAACGTAGATTGCAAATCCTGGTTCGGCCGACCCAACGCGTATTCTGAATCAAGAAGATGAAGGTAGATATGAAGGTGCTGATATTTGGGGCGACCGGGATGGTCGGGCAAGGAGTGCTGCGGGAGTGCCTGCTCGATCATGAAGTTGAACTCGTCGTTACCGTCGGCCGCACGGCCACGGGCACACGCAATCCCAAGTTGCGCGAGATCGAGCGCCGCGACATGTCGAACTATGCTGGCATGGAGCAAAGCCTGTCGGGATTTGATGCTTGCTTCTTTTGCCTCGGCGTCGCTTCGTCGGGAATGAAGGAAGCGGACTATGAGCGCGTGACTTACGGATTTGCCATGGCAGCGGCGGACATGTTGAGCCGCGTCAATCCGGGAATGAAGTTCATTTATGTGTCCGGCTCGGGCACGGACAGTTCAGAGAAGGGACGCATGATGTGGGCGCGGGTGAAGGGCCGCACGGAGAATGCTCTTTTGCGCCTGCCGCTCGAGGCCTACATGTTCCGTCCGGGATTCATCGAGCCGATGGACGGGATCCAATCGAAGACGCCCATGTATCGGAGGTTTTATGCGGTGGGCAAGCCGCTGTTTCCGTTACTGCGCCGGATGCTGCCGAACCAGGTGCTGTCGACCCGTGAGATTGGGCAAGCGATGTTGCGTGTCGCGCGGAGTGGCTATTCGGAGCGGATTCTCGAAGCCCGGGATATTCGCGCTGTGCTGAACGCGTGAACGCGTCACACAAACGTTCGTCGGCCGGAGTGCGCCCATTTCAAGCCCAGGCCAGATAGTGCCGCTAGATGTGTTCCTCATAAAAATCGTGGCGACGGTGCGATAACACTCATCTAAAGAATCATATCGGCACGGGCCGCACGGGAAATGGTACATTGGGATTCCGCGGAGGGTTGGGGCAATGGCGGCTGGGCTTCAGCTACCGAACAACGGCGAAACCATTGACTTGCAGCAGCAGGTAGCGCGTTTACAGGCGCTGCTCGAGGCATCGCGACAGGTGCACTCCACCATTCGCGAAGAAGCCGTTCTCGGGTCTGTGTTGCGCATCGTCGTGCGCGAACTGGAAATGGCGGGCGCTGCATTTCCCGGCACCGGCCTGAGCTATGGTGAGATGCCCGACACCGCAGCGAGCGCCGAAAGCACTTCACCGCTGCCTATCTATCTCCTCGAAGATCGCGAAGGCAAGCGCATGGCCGAGCTGGTGGTTGCTCCGCCCGATGGCCGCGAACTGTCGATTTATGAGGCGGACTTCATTGAAGGTCTGGCTCTGCAAGCCGCTGTAGCGCTAGAGAATGCGCGCAACCACGAGCGCAATTTGCAATGGGCACGGGTGCAGCAGGACCTCGACGCGGCGCGCAGTATCCAACGTTCCCTGCTGCCTCAAACGCTGCCAAAAATTTCAGGCTATTCGCTGGCCTTCCGTTCCGTCACCTGTTACGAAGTAGGCGGCGACTACCTGGACATCGTCGCCCAGCCCGATGGCAGCCTGCTGATTGCCGTAGCCGATGTGGCCGGCAAGGGCCTCGCCTCGGCAATTATGGCGACCAGTTTCCGCGCCGCATTTCGCGCCATGGCCATCACCGGTCTCCCTCTCGCTGAGTTGGCGGCGCGCATGAATCAGCATCACTGGACGGAGGGCGAAGAGGCCCGGCGACGGTATGTGACGGCTATCTTTCTGCGGTTGCATCCTGAAGAGGGCCGCGTTGAAGTGGTAAACGCCGGGCACAATCCAGGATTTCTGGTTGATATGAACGGCGGCAAGAAGCATGAGTTCAACGCCGCCGGTACGCCGCTGGGGTTGCTGCCCGGGATGCAATACGTGAGCGAGGAGTGCAATTTCACGCCAGGCACCCGGCTTCTGTTTTATACCGATGGACTGACTGAAGTGTTCAAGGGCGACGAAGAGTTTGGCGCTGAAAGACTTATGGCTGAATTTTCGAAG
>JANXYB010000156.1 GCA_025350325.1 Acidobacteriaceae bacterium | reverse complement strand
GACTGCTGCGAGGATACATTTGGTGATCTGTTGAGGTGGCTCCATTGCTTGAGGATGTTTGACATACACTACAGTTCGATTTTGCGGAGGCCCGATGAAAATTGCCACTTGGAATCTAGAACGTCCTAATGCATCTTCCGTCGGTAGAAACGAGACAATTCTCGCGGAACTGAAACGAGTGAATGCCGATCTCGTAATCCTCACAGAGACAAATTGCATTATTGATCCCGGCTCAGAATATACTCCGCTCGCGTCTGATCCCTTACCGATTCCGGGACAGTCGGACTACAAGCAGGGAGAAAATCGAACCACCGTTTGGAGCAAATATCCCCTGAGGCGAATCGAAACCTACGATCCAGCAACTGCCGTCTGTATCAACGTCCAAACCCCTCAGGGTCCTCTGTTTGTCTATGGCACTGTCATTGGTAAACTTGGCAGTAGAGAGCAGAGTTTTCTGCCGGACCTGGAAAAGCAGATTGCTGATTGGCAAAGGATCAGCCAAGCAGGCAACATTTGCATCGCAGGCGACTTCAATATCTCCTTCAGCGACAGCTACTACTTCACCAAAGAAGGAAGGAAGAAGATATGCGACTGCTTCGAGAAACTACAAATCAGTAATCTCACTGGTCAACAAGCGGAATGTATCGACCACATTGCAATATCGGATTCCTTTGTGAAGGCCGCGATATATACAGCCAAGGAATGGAACTTGGAACGAAGAAAGGCTATCCCGAGACTGAGCGACCACAAAGGTGTTTGGGTAAATCTTAATTTCCCTTGGTAGTGGGAAGTCCGCTTATAGGAAGTCATTCCAGCCTGTAGAACCTCGATGGATGAATCATCTCCATCCAATGACAGAAGCTAAAGACAGCTAAGAGATATGTCCTACCGTGCAACCGGACGGGACCGGTCGCACGAAGGTTGCGGTGAGGAGTGGAAGGGTGGCGATGTTGTCGGGCTGGGATTGCGCCTGGACGACCAACTTGATCCGCGTGCCGGTCATGCACAGGGTTGGCGGCAAACCCGTCAAGTCGGCGAAGATGGCGGATACGAGGGGGCTCGACGAATCCGCCCCTTTCGCATACGGACGAGAAGCTTCGCTTTGTGGAGGTTGAGTTCCCATCAAACCGGGAACGGCGAAGAGGGCCTGAGAATCGCCTGGCCGGGTGAAATCTGCATGACCAGTGAAGAAGCCAAGCGCACCCGGCATGGGAAGGCCATCGTGCTTGAGGCGAACCGCCACTTGTCCGGTGAGGATCGCCCCTGTTGAGGCCCCATAAATGGCGATTTTGGAGGGTTTGTAGGTCTTCAAGACCTCTTAATAGACCGCTACCACGTCGTCGACAGCCGCTGGAAACGGCGCTTGAGATGCCAACCGGTAATACACGGAAATCACCTTGGTCCCGGTGAGGTTTGCGATGGGTATGCTTTCGAGGAACGAGGACGCGTACACATTGAAACCGCCGCCATGGAGGTTAATGAGGACCCGGTTACGCTTGGTGGCGGGAATGCTGGGCGGCAGGAACACCCGGACTGGAATTCCGGCAATGGTCTGCGATTCGTCCTTCACGGGATAAAGCTGTCGAGCATTCGTGATCAACGCAGCGGTCTCCGAAGCGTTTGGGCTCAGGAGCTAAGGTCGCGCCCGTTGCAAGTCGGGCCTGCGCCTCCGGCGAGACGGTCTTGGGCAGTGGCAGCACGCGTCTAGTGTGGGCGGTGCCGTCGGAGTCGATCAAGTGTTGTGTCGGCAGTTGGTACTGCTTGTGGTTGGGCTTCCTGCGCTACAAGAAAAGCACCGAGGTTACACCTGTCACCGTTGCACAGCCCAGGACAAACGGAGCGACCCCGAACTTCCTGGAAGCGATTACTGATCGTGTAGTAAGCATTTTGACCCTCAGTTGTTACTTTCAGGGCGAGCCGAGACAGTTGTGGGAACGATCAGACCGTAGCCGGATCTGCGAGGAGCCGCTTCACCGTTAGCCCCATTGGTACCGCAAAAAAAATGTGCGACATGAAGCCACCAATGATGACAGCAGGGTCGAGGTAATTGGGATGGGTATCGGATGCGATGGCGATTGCGAGATGCATCATTATCCAAGCCACCGCCGCATAGAACAACGCGATCAAAGTGGCTTCGTATCCGCGCCGCCGAAAATATGGCCATGTGAGTGCGAAGAGGATTCCCCACACAATCGCAAACCCAAAGTGGATGCAAGTGCCAAGCAGGTAGGCCCAGATGCCGATCGACGCCTGGAAGGGCTTACCAAAGACGAGACCTGTAGCGTTTGCCGGTATGCCGCTGAGAGGCATCAGGTTTTCGGCTCCGACCCAGACCAGCGCTTCGTAGACCCAAATGGTGCATCCACCTATGAGGCCACCAATCACGCCGGTACGAAAGATTGTTGCAGCGCCGGTCGGCACTGGAGAAATTCGCTCCGCCATCGCGATCCGCTTCGCAGTTGTGTCACTCAAAAGTATGCCTCCATCGAGTTGTGACTTCGGTGAACGCTCGGCGGAGTCTCGGTTTTGACACGCCATTCCGAGCAGGTGATGTTTACCCATTTACCTAAGGCGCCGTACAGCTAAAGTTTTCCGCCTCGTCAATACTGCCGGAACCCTTGTACTTGGCTATCTGCGGGTACGGGCATAGCGGACGTGTCCGATCGACCTGTCCCTGCGTAGAGTGGGAAGCTAGAATCCGTTCCGGAGCCTTGCCCGTTTCGACCCAGGCTGAGATCACCGACATCTTGTCAAAGGTATTCGGGCCTTCTCCACCGCCGCAGTGGTTCATTCCCGGAACCATGAACAGACGAATCTCATCCGAGGTCTTGCCGAGACCGCCATTGGCGGCGACAGCCTGCTTGTACAGTTCAATGCTTTCGAGCGGCGTGATGTTGGGATCGTTCCAGCCGTGATACATCAGGATCTTGCCTCCATGGGCGAAGACCGACTTCAATTTGGATGGATCGATCGCATTCATCAGGTTGTTCGCCAACTTGTCGGAGCGAGCGATGTCGATATCAAAATTCATGGTGTGGAAGTCCCAGTTGGGGTCCTGAAACAGGAGCTTGAATAGCGTAGGAGCCGATCCATCTGGCTTTGCATCTGCTACGACAGGACCAGCCTGCAGGGATGCGCCCAGCGGAAAGCCTGGATAGATCGATACTCCCGTTCGTGGATTCTTCGTCCCGGCCTGGACGTAGTTGAGAGATGTGAGTTGCAGCGCGGTTAGGCAGTCGGCGGCATCTCCATCTTTGCAGAGCAGCGATTCGGGTTTGAAGTTGCATTTGAGGTAGTCCTCAACCAGACCGTCCTTGAGGCCGTCGACCGCGTCGCACTGATTCACCACCGCTTTATGGATCATGTCCCACTTGGCCATTGGAATAAAGCTGCCTGGCTCTTTATGCAATGCAAGGTAGGCTCCGATATTTCCAGCCTGGAGCCGCGTCATCGGATTCGCCGGATCGCCGAGGGAAAGGCCGTCGAAGTCGTTTGGGAAATATTCGGCGGCCACCCAGCCCTGGCGTCCTCCCGTCGAACATCCGTTCCAATAAGAGTATTTGGGGCCAGAGCCATAGAACTTCGCGGCCACAGCCTTTGCGGCGACGGTATTTTCGTGGACAGCACGGTAGCCCCAGTCAATCAACTTCTCAGGGTGGCCGATGGCAAAGTTGTCATCGTTACCCTGATGTCCCGTGTCGCTGCCAGTGATGGCGTAGCCATGGGCTACTCCCTCGGCCAGGTTGGCATACCCGATATTGGACCCGAAACCGCCGTTACCCACCACTTCGAGGCGGCCGTTCCAACCCTCGGCCGGCAACCAAACCTCAATCCTAATGATCGAGTCCGATGTTGGACGCGACGTAGCTTGCACTCTGCAAAAGGCCGGGAGAGTCTTGAAGATTGCGTTCTGATTTCCACCGGGCCCACCAGCACCCGGAGCCGGACCACCGGCGGCCAGCGGCGGAGGCTGCATTGGGTTGCGCGGCTGAGCGAAGGTGCCTTTCTCCACCAGAGTTGTTCCGGTAATCTCAACGTGAGGCAGATTCAGTTTCGACACTGATTCACAGGGGGTTTCAGCTGCTCGGACATAGGGACTGAGCGAAAGCGCAGCTAGTAGAAAGACGAATGCTGTGGGCTTCATGGAGTCTCTCCTGTAAATTCAGGGTCTTTGTCGAAACATGACGGCGACCCGCACCAACGAATATGGGGTCGCCGAACACTTGAAAGCATCGGAGTACCACTTGCTACACCTCGACAGTAGCGGTTAGAAAGTAAACTTTGCTGCCACCTGCAATTCGCGCGGCTGGTTCACCTGGCTTGCCACGGCGGCTGAGGTTTGCCCAAAGCTGCTGCCTGAGCCGTATTGTGTGTTCGGTGGGTTGAATTGCGGATGGTTCATAAGGTTGAACGCCTCGACGCGCAGCTCGAGCTTCAGCACTTCGGTTATAGCCGTTCTCTTGGCAATTGCGACGTCGAAGTTATCAATGCCTTGCGCACGCACAGTACCTTCAGCACGAGCCATATTTCCAAAGCCGAACTGCGAAGGTGCCGTGAAGCAAGCGGTGTTAAACCAGCCGGTAAGCCGCTGTACCGGCGAGCCGGGGACCCTGAGATTGCAGCCAGGTACGAAGTTTGGCCTTGAAGTTCCCGCGCCGAAGTTATTGCTGAGGGCGGTTCCGGTGTAAGTGAACAGGAGCGGCGTCCCACCCTGAAAGATGGAGACGCCGTCCAGTGCCCAACCTGAGACGAGGCGATCCTGCCAGGCGTTGACGCCTGCAAGGAATTTGCCGCCTCTGCCGATCGGAAGCGGATAAACGTAACGGATAACGGCGCGGACCGGGACGTCAAAGCTCTCCAACGACTTCTCAGCCTTGAGGTTATACCAGTCCTGCACTGCCCCCGTGCCTCCGCCGCCGGCAGCCAGGGAGTCGGTATTGCTGAGAAGCTTTGCCCAGGTAACGTTTCCACCTAGCACACCGGCTGCGCCGAAGCGCCTTTCAGCCCGGATTTGGAGCGAGTGGTACGTCGAACCTCCAACGTAGGTGGCCGGATTCACGACGTTTTGGAACTGCGGGTAAGGCCGGAGCAGCTGGCCTTGGGATAGCGTTGGACTTGTGGAGAATGCGCCCGCGGATGTGGGCAAAATTCCATAAAAGGGGTTGGTCACCTGATCGGTGAGGAAGTGACCGTTGCATTGCGACTGCGTTTTGTCAGTTCCGCAGACGTCGAACCGGTCGTCGAGTTGATTTAGCTGCGGATTGCCGTTGATGGGCAGATGTGTTCCTTTGGCTCCGACATAAGCGATTCCAATCAGTACTCCCTTTAAAGATTGGTTCTCAATTCCCAGGTTCCACTGCTGCATGTAGGGATACTGAAAGTTATAAATCGGAGCGGTAATTGAGCCGCCTTCAGTGGCCTTGGTCAACGCGGCCTGGTTTGTCCCCGAAGCATGGACGAGGCCGCTGGGAAACGGATTGCTAAGCGGGCCAGCAGATTGCGTACCGCTCACGTAACCGTTTGTTGCAGTAATTGCACCGTTCGCCAACTGATAGGTCGCCGCCGGAGTAATGCCTCCATTGAGAGTCGTAACCATGTTCGTCAGGCCGGTATTCACGGAACTCGCTGTGGGTGTATCGGTCGTGCTGACGATGCTAGGAATGTAGAGGATGCTGTAGCCACCGCGCAACACAGTTTTCGGTGTGACTACATACGTGATCCCGAGGCGCGGCGCAAAGAGGCTGCGATTGGAGGGGTGGATGGAATTGGTCGGAGCTGATGCCGAGTTGACAAATGCAACTTGGCCCTTGAGGGCAAGCCCGACCTGTGCGCCTAGCGGATCGGTAGCAGTGGGATCAAAGACTCCTGCATTGCCATGCTTTTCAGCCCACTCCCCGGGGCTTACGTCCCAACGCAGACCGGCTACAACGTGAAGCTTATTGGTGACCTTGAACGAATCGTTCACATAGAGCGCGTTGTAGTACTGGTACTGTGACGCATGGATGTTCCAGTTGGCGGTTCCACTGTTCGGGAATCCGAGAAGGAACGACGCTATGGTGTGTCCTGTGGCGCCCGGCGAAAGGGGATTCTGGGCGGTGAAGCCATTGTTGAAGCTGAAGGTGCCGGAACCCGCGCCGTAGTTGAAGTTGTACCACTCCATCCGGCGTGACTCGACACCGAATTTCAGGTTGTGGCTGCCGATATTCTTTGTGACATCGAGGTTGACGGAATACGTATCACCATTGTTCGAAGTGATACTAGGATTGAAAAAACCGAAGATACCCGCCGACTGCGCCGTTTGAGGAAAGCCCTGGAACGTTACCTGAGAAGCCAGCAGCGCCCAGTCGGGACCAAACTGAGACAAAGGTTGGCCGACACCGATTCCGCGAGATGGTTGGTGAAAACGAATATATCCAAGTCGGACATCCGCTACGAAACTTGGCGAAAAAACGTAAGTATCACCAAGAATGGCAAGGTGGTTGTTCCACACGAGAGTGTTTCCGACGAGGCCCTTGAAAAAGGGATCGCCCGCACTCGTTGATCCATGCGACAACGTGTATCGCGCAAAGGCACGTTGTTTGTCGCTGATCGTATAGTCGAGGCGGCCGTTTTCCTGCGGTTCGTCGCCCTCAATGTGCTGATTTACTGCGTAGTTATTGTTGAAGCCTGGAGCAGTGGGAGCCGCCCAATAATTGCGCAGTACCTTGGCCGCAGGATCGATGCGGTTCGCAGGAATGATGTTCCCAGGAAACGCCTGACGGATATAGATTGGGGCGCCTGTGCTGGGATTGGTTGCGCAAGCCGGATTGCCGTAAGCACCGCAAACAGTGAGCGGGTCGTAGATGGTTGGAAGCGCTGGATCGGAAAAGTTGCCGGAGAGCTCGGCTTGGGTAGGCACCGTGAAAAGGGTCGGACCGCCCAAACGGTAGACCGTATTCTCGAAAGATGCAAATCCAAACAACTTATCCCTGATGATGGGTCCGCCGATATTCACACCATATTGATTCTGAATAAACTCGGGTCGAACAACGCCAAGCCGATTGTTGAAGAAGGCGTTGGCATTAAAGACTGTATTCCGAAGATAGTCATAAAGTGCACCATGAATCTTGCTTGTCCCTGATTTAGTAGACATGTTGATGACGCCGCCAGCTGTCCTCCCAGACTCCGCACCGAGATTGTTGCTAGAGACCCGGAATTCCTGAACTGCATCCTGTGTCGGGCTGATCGCAGCCGAGTCGCCGTCGGGACGGTTGATGGCAACGCCATCCATGATGATTGCGTTTTGGTTGGCCATTCCCCCGCCGATTTGGTAGTTGCTCCAGGCGGTTGTTAATGTCTGTGTGCCGCTGTTGCCATTGGACTGAGTTGGTCCGACAGCGGAGTTCTGCGGAACGACTCCCGGAGACAATTCGATGAGATTGTCCACATTCCTTCCGTTTAGAGGTGTGTCTTGTACCGTCTGGCTTTCAATGACTTGGCTGACAGTAGCGTTTTCAGTATCCAGCAGTGGTGTTTGCGATGATACCTCGACCCGTTGAGTCTCTTGCCCTACCGGAAGCGCAGCATCGATTCGCAGCGCCGCCTGCACGTCCACTTC
>JANXYB010000149.1 GCA_025350325.1 Acidobacteriaceae bacterium | reverse complement strand
TTCCGCGCAACCTCGCTTCTAGATCGAGATCCGTTCCGGCGCGCACATACTCCGCGACGTCGGCAATGTGCACCTGAAGTTCGTAGCCGCCATCGGCGCGTTCCGTCACCATCACCGCGTCGTCAAAGTCACGCGCCGTCTCGCCATCAATCGTTACGATCGGCAGGTTGCGAAAATCGCGCCGGCTATTCGCTTCCGCTTCATCCAAATGAGCGACCGCCCGCGCCTCCGCCAGCACGTTTTCAGGGAAAATCCGCGGTAGCTGGTGCTTGCGAATCATCATCTCCACGTCCACACCGAAATCGTCCGGATCACCCAGCACTTCAATCACGCGACCAATCGGCGGTCGCGTAGGCGTTGGCCAACTGGTGATTTCAACATCGACGACCAGCCCCTCAAGGCTGTCGTTATTCCGGTTGCTGTCATGGTTTCCGTTGCTGCCGCGCGCAGCAGCCTCTCTTCCAATCACCCGATGCGGGGTCGCGCTATCCCGCGCAGCCTTCGGCAGCTCCTCCCCTTCGGGAATCAAAATCTGCTGCGTCATGCGCTCGTCGAACGGCACCACCCGATGGCCTCTCAGGCCGGAAAACGACCGGTCACCCCAGGATTCGCGTGCCGTTGATTCCCGTCCCCAGGATTCGTGTTCTGATCGAGCGTAGTGAAAGACCCCTACCACCGTTGGATTGCGGCGCTCGATCACGCGCGCAATGCGCCCCTGCCTGCGTCCGTCGGCCTTGGGCGGTTCCACCTCGACCAGCACCTGGTCTCCCTGCATAGCACCGTTGATCTCATTCGGGGGAATGAAAATGTCGTCCTGCGGGGTGCCTGACAGCGATGCCTGCCGCGCGTTTGGCCTCACAAATCCGTAGCCATCGCGATGCAGGTCGAGGCGTCCGGCAGCGAGGTTGTCGCGCGTACCGCCAGCGCCGGAGACGGTCCGGGGAAGACTCCAGAGCTCCCGGTCGATCTTGGTCAGTTGCCCGCTCGCGGTCAGGCGCGCCAACTGCTCAAGCAACAGACGCCGCTCGCGACCACCGCCCAGGCCTAACTCGCGCACCAGTTGCTTATACCCGGCCTTCGCACCCGCAGAACGCGCAATCCGCGTCACCAATTCCCGATCCGTCATAGCTCAAGCTTAGGCCAATTGATCCACTCTGCGGGTCCCACGAAATGCAAGTGCGTCACTCCTTAATGCGCTGCGGAACAATGCGGAAGACGCGAGCATAGATTTCATGCGCCATTTCGATGGATTCCTCGATTGCCGAGCCTGTAGGAATTACGCGGACGTTTACCTGCTTCTCGCGAGCCAGCCGAATCCCGGCAATCAGGCACGCCCCCAGATAAACCATTCCGCGATTGATACGCGGCATGTGGGCATCAGGATCGAACACGCGCACTCCTTAGCCGTATGAGTTCGTAGGAGAGGCGGCCTTGAAACACCTCGGTCGGAAGATATTGCCGCTTTGATCGACACAGCGGACAAACTGCGACAAAATCCTGCGACGGCACGGTCTCGACCGGAGCGGCGATGCTCTTATGGCACCCCTTGCACCGAATCACGAAGTCCCAAACCCGTTCTGCCGGCCCCTGAAACATGAATAGGACCATAGGCGAATAAAAGACGAAAGTATATGTGCAAAACAACATCATCGGTGCAAAAAGCCGTGATGCCGGGGCAAGTTTCGCGCC
This sequence comes from Acidobacteriaceae bacterium, assembly GCA_025350325.1. Classification (GTDB taxonomy): domain Bacteria; phylum Acidobacteriota; class Terriglobia; order Terriglobales; family Acidobacteriaceae; genus Telmatobacter. The sequence continues at coordinate 15,925 of JANXYB010000149.1, read as the reverse complement.
AGATCACAACTAGCTGGACTTGCGCTTGCGGAAATCCTATTTGTAACCGTGGCTTTCTATCACGTTGAGGCCTACCAATTCACGATTCAAGTCCGACCCACCCCAGCCGCCTTGCGGCGCATTTGGCGACAATGGAATGGCTCCATTACCCACTGGACGAAGCCTCATGTTTGGAGTTGAATCTTAGGTGCCGGTTCCGTGTCTTCCCGTAGTTGTAAGACGCGAACTCGCACTAGCACTCTTTTCCCCCGTATTGAAACAAAACAATGGAGAACCATATGAGAGCGAAAAGCTCCATCAGCCCCCTTTTCAACTGGTGCGCTGTCTTAGTGGCGACGTTGGCGTTGACGTTTACCGCGGGTGCACAAACTGAAACATCCGATGCAGCTTCATCTGCTGCCGCGAACGGCCCCAACACCTCAGCTGCGGGCGACTTATACGTCGCAACCAACGGCAACGATGCGTGGCCGGGAACCTTAGCCCAGCCATTTCGGACCGTTGACCGAGCGCGACTGGCAGTCCAGTCATTGAAGGGGCATGTCAGCGGCCGCCCCATCACGGTGCTGATCCGCGGCGGGGTGTACTACCTCCCCGCGACATGGACGTTTGGCTCGCAGGATTCAGGCACATCGACGACGCCAATTGTCTACGCAAACTACCCCGGCGAGGTGCCCGTCATTAGCGGTGGCCGGCAATTGACCAATTGGAGGCAGGGTCCGGGTAACAGGTGGGAGACGACGTTGCCCAGCGGCGTGTATTTCACCCAGCTTTGGGTCAACGGAGCGCGTCGCTATACCGCGCGCACTACCCCAAATGGCTATCTCTATATCACGGGTGAATACAGCACCACCGGCAGCACGACGACAGTGAATGAACTGTCTTATTCGAGCAACGTAGTCGGCGGAGTTCCCTCAAGCATGGCCAACCTGGGCGATGTGGAACTGATTGATTTTGAGGCTTGGGATGTTCCCCACTTGCGCGTCGCCTCAGTAAATACAACCACCAAGCGGATCATTACAACGACCTCGCTATCCAAAGACAGCTTCTTCCACGGATTCATTCCCGGTCACCATTTTTTGCTGGTCAACGTTAAGGAGGCTCTCAAGCAGCCTGGCCAGTTCTATGTAGATCGGCCCACAGGAATCGTTACCTATATTCCGATGGCTGGCGAGACCATGAGCAATACCACAATCGTGGCTCCACGACTCGCAAAAATACTGGTTACGAGCAATTTAGGCCATGTTACTTTTCAGGGTCTGACCTTCGCGCACAGCGATTGGCAAATCGCAAAGACCGGATACATGTCTGGTCAAGCGGATAACAACACACCGGCTGGGATAACGATAACCAATTCAACTGGCGTGATCTTTGAGAGCGATACGGTAGCGCACACAGGCGGGTATGGGATCGAATTTCAAGGCACCGGCATACCAAGCGGCGCAACCCCTTATCTCGCGCAATTCAAAGATGGTTTGGTTACAGATACAGGTTCAGGCGGCATGCGCGTTGGCGGTATGGGTGTTTGCTCAGGCGCCAGTGCTCACACGGACGCCAACGTGCCGCAACATATCTACATCGGCAACAACATGATTACTGGCGGCGGCCGGTTGGCTGCCGTGGGATGGGGAATCCTGGTCGGCGATGCTCACAACGTCTTGATGGAGCACAACGAGATTTCAGATTTCTATAACACGGGGATCGGCGTCGGCTTCAACTGGGGCTATGCCTGCAACTTCGCGCACGACGATGTGGTGCAGTTCAATTCCATTCACGATCTCGGTCACGGCGTCACTGAAGATATGGGAGGCGTCTATTATCTAAGCGGCTTGAATACTGGCAACCAGGTGCTCAATAACAAGGTTTACAACATAGAACAAACGCCAGGCACATATGGCGCGTGGGGCTTGTATGTCGACGCGGGCGCAATGGATGTGCTGTTTCAGAACAATCTTGTCTACCGCACCACCGACGCGAGCCTTCATGTGAATTCGTGGTATCTGCCTCCTCCCACTGCGCAGCAACCGAACCGTTTCATCAACAACGTTTTGGCTTACGGCGCGATGGGTGCAATGGATCGGCACAACGACACCAAGTTTCTCAACGTTGTCTTCCAGCGAAACGTTTTCTATTACGACAAGGCTGCGATTCAGTATGGCTACTGGTATTGCGAGGGCACAACAACCTGCACTAATTATTTCCAATTCAACAATAATGTCTACTTCAACAAGGCTGTCAGCGGAGGACAGCCAGCCAGTCCCTTCTTCAGGACGCCGGTCTTCCCATCCAACGGCGGACAGCAGCCGCCCGTCACGTGGATGACCTTTAAGCAATGGCAAGCGCAGGGAGAAGACACGCAGTCGCTCTTTGCCAATCCAGTGTTCGTGAATCCCACGCCGGGAGTCGACAACTTCACACTTCAAGCGAATTCCCCGGCATTCAGCGTCGGATTTGTGGCGTTCGATCCTTCAAAGGCGGGAAGACTGCCGAGCGCCACATTGCAGGCCCCTTACAACGCTCCTGCATTTGCGCCGTTGAGTACAGCGATTACCGCGTTTTGATCCGGACTTGACTCGAAGCAGCGCCTCACTGAATCCCTGCGTTAGCTGGGTGAGTGATTTATTCTTAGCGGCAATAAAGTTCCCATGTAAGCTTTGGAGCGGAGGTCAAGGAAAATGGCGACAACAGATCGAGAGGCGGACGGCACGCTCGATATTATGCAGGATGAAATTTGCGGACACCTGCTCTACATTCCTGCAGGGGAAGACAATGTTTACGAATGGGATTTCGCAAAAGGGGAGAGATTTGCTTCGGAGGAGGAAGCCGTAGCCTGGCATGATGCGGAGTGTCCGCATCCCGTGAAGCGCGCGATGCGTTAAGGGAGATAGAACGAAAAATGCCGCCCGGGCGGCATTTTAGGAGCCTGTGGTCCTGGCTCGACTAGATGCCCATGCCAAATTCAGTGGTCTGCTTGCCGGCGTGCGAGTAGAAGTCGTACGGAGTGCGGCGATTGAACTTGTAGCGCACGCGAAGTTCACGGCCCAGGTAAACGCCCAGTGCGGCAACTGCCACTCCGATCGAAAACCATCCGATTACGCGAAAAGTGGCGTCCTCTTTTCCTTCTTCGCCGGGTGTGACGAATTCGTTTTCGGTGATCATCGGATGCGTGCTCCCTTATTCATGATAACCCAGGTTTGGATGCGGAGTTGCCAAAGCAAGGTGGCCGTTGGTTACTTAAGAGAGTCAATCTGAGCCAGATATGCGCCTTTGATCGAATCGGGGAGAAAGCTGGCACGAATAGAGTTGGCAGCGAGTTGCCGCAATTCGTCGCGAGTAAAATTGTGCTCTTCGTGGGCAAGTAGGTATTCGTTGGCCAAGTCTGATCCGAAGAACGCGGGGTCGTCCGAGTTCAGCGTAACCAGCAGGCCGGCATCGAAATATTGCCGCAACGGATGCTTTGCAAACGATGTGCAGACGCCCGTGCGGACGTTGGAGGACGGGTTCAACTCAATGGCGATGTTGCGGGTTTTCAACTCCTCCATCAGCTTGGGGTCCACCACGGCCGATAGCACGTGGCCCAGGCGCTCCGAGCCGATGTCGAGGGCTTCCCAGATCGCTTCGGGGCCGGTGGTTTCGCCGGCATGATTGGTGAGGCGCAGACCGGCAGCACGCGCTTCAGCATAGAGCGCACGGAAAGGTTCAGATCCGCAGCGGCGCTCGTCCCCTCCCAAGCCAATGCCGATGATTGAGGGAAATTTGGGCCGCATTTCGGCAGCCTTGCGAAACACGCGTTCTGCCTCGGGGATAGTGAAGTGGCGAACGGCGTCAAAGATCCAGTAGAGCGAAAGATTGAGTTCGCGCTCGGCACGTGTACGGGCTCGCTCCAGACCGGCAAAGATGGGTTCAAAAACGGTGATGTCGTGGTTGCGCCACATGTAGATGACGCCGACAGAGATGTATACCTCGGCATGTACGACGCCCTGCGCTGCGAGCCTCTGCATCATGCGCCACGCTGCGAGTTCGTAGTCGTCTGGACCGATTAGCTGGCGGGTGACAGCCTTAAAAGCTTCGATGAATCCGGTGAAGTCATTGAACTGGTAAAGAGCTTCGGCTTCTGCAAGCGTGATCGGCGCAGTGTCATGGCGCTGACTTAGCTCGACCAGCGTTGCCGGCATGATCGTGCCTTCGAGGTGCAGGTGAAGTTCAGCTTTGGGGAGTCGGCGGATGAACGCCTGGATATCGTCGTCCATCTTCACAGTTTAGCGGGTCGGAGGTATTGAAGGCTTGCCGTGATGGGGCGGGCTCGCGTCGGACTCGACTCGCTGTTATTTGACGAATACGAAGCATCGAATAAAAGGAGTGACCTGCGATTGCAGCGCAACGTGTAGACCTGCTGCGCTGCTCACTCCGAGCCATTCGCGCTCAGAGAAAAAGTGGAATGCTCCCGGCCCATAAGCGATAAAGTTCTTCCAGTCGCGCAGGTGTTCGACCAGTACTACGGTTCCCCCGGTTTTAAGCGACCGGCTTACCTCAACAAAGAACTGTAATCGGGCCGCGGGCCTGCGCAGTTCGTGCGCAACGAAAATTAGAAAGATAGCGTCGCACTCTTCGTCTTTGAGAGGCAACGCTGCGGGATTTGCGGGCGTGCTTTCGGCCGCCGATTCCACTCTACGGCGTGCACGCTCGATAGATGGCTCGCTCATCTCCGAAGGCTGGTAGATATCGAGAATCTTTCGAGCACTACCGGGAAAAAGCCGCGACAGAGGCTCGCTGGACTGATCGAGTCCGGCATGGATATTGGCCCAGTTACGAGGCGGATTCGCGAGCAGAGGCAACAGCCAAGTCCATTGGTAGAGCTGCGAACGGTCGTAGATGTAATGCGACACTGCCAGCGAAGACACCGCCCAGAACGTTGTAACTGCAGCGAGAAGGATGAAGATGATGCGGATCCAGATCGGAAGAGACAGCCGCGACAATGCCGCCGCGACCAGCAAATCTAAGATTGCGGCTGCAACGTAAAAATGCCAGTTATAAAGCAGGATCTGCCACATGCCTGCGAAGCGCGCGCCAGGTCGAACCTCGGCCTGAGCGTCAGTTACCGACACGTTCGCGCACTCCTCGCTTCCACCGATAGTCAACGTTGCATAGATAAAAGGCGCTGGCCAAGATCGGATGTGCATCAGCAAAGGAAGCTCTTTCGAGGAACGTGTTACGCAAAACCTCGACCCGCGTGGGTTTTGGGTCCCACGCAGCGCGCACTCCCTGAACGCGAATGATCGAATGTGTTTGCGCATCGTAATCGAACGTGAACGGCAGCGGACCGGCGAACTTGCGCGCTACCTGCAGGCTCGGGAAGGGCGAACCTGCCGGTAGGCCGGCGGGTGCCATCGCGAGATGCGCACGCACGTGTAAATCAGCCTCCTGTTGCGGCGATCGTATGTCGATCTCGAGAAGTCCGTTATCGTGTTTGTGATTCACCGTGACTTTGCGATAACCGTAATGGGTAAGGCGATTGCCCCAGCGCACCATGAGCCGCTGTCTGTATCGCTCCGCAAAATTCGCAACCCGCGAAGGGATCGTCCTGACCGGGTGCGGTAGCGCGTGAAAATCCGATAGCCAGTGAGGAAGAAGTCTTTGCCAATCAAGCGAGGTGTATAGCTCGGTCGCATATCCCGCGTCTGCACCATGGCGACGGCAACGAATCCATAACCTTCAAAAGTGTCAAGCAGCAGTCCGGGCGGCAGCAGGGGTGTGAGGGTCGACTGGGGCAAGGCGTAGGTGAGGACCAGAATTTCTTCGAAGTGTGCTTGCATGGCCAGCAGATGGCCCTGGAGAAGACTCATGCGCTCAACCTCTCCACGTGATCATCGCATGGAAAATTAGGGACAGCGGGACAGGATCTCGTTCTGGTTCACCCGCCGACAATCCGACCATTCTGGTGACGTGCAACAGGGTTTACATTTTCGGCGCGGGCGCGAATTCCGAGCGGTGGCGGCTGTAAAAGAAGTAAATGACCAGGCCGATAGCGAGCCAGATGAGGAAGCGCATCCACGTAATGATGGGCAGACCTGCCATCAGGAGAAAGCAGAAAATTACACTGAGTCCCGGAATGATGGGGCCGCCCGGAACACGAAATCCGCGGTGCCGCTCGGGCTCACGATAGCGCAGAACGATCACCCCCACTGAAACCAGAACGAAGGCGAAGAGGGTTCCAATATTGGAGAGGTCGGCCAGCGTGCCGATGTCGAAGAGGCCGGAGGGGATGGCCACCACGAACCCTGCGACCCAGGTAGAAAAGGCCGGCGTGCGAAAGATCGGATGCACGTTGCTGAAGACTTTGGGTAGCAGTCCGTCGCGGGACATTGAGAACCACACACGCGACTGGCCGAGTTGATAAACCAGCAGCGAAGACAGCATGCCCATGATGGCGCCGAACAGGACCACAAGCCTGATCCAATGCAAAGAATGGCCGCCGGGTAGCAGGGACAGCTTTTTCAGCGCATTGACCACGGGTGCGGCGTCGCCGACCATCGACTTCCAGGGAACCAGACCGGTCAGGCAAATGGCCACCGCGACGTAGAGTACTGTGCACACGATCAGCGTGGAGATGATGCCGATGGGCAGATCCCGCTGCGGGTTGCGACACTCTTCTGCTGCTGTGGACACGGAATCGAAGCCGATGTAGGTAAAGAAGATGATCGACCCGCCGGTCAGCACGCCCGACATTCCGTTGGGCATGAAGGGATGCCAGTTGTTGGGGTGAATGAAGCTAATGGCCGCGGAGACAAAGATAAGTATGGCGATGAGCTTGATGCCCACCATCATGTTGTTGGTGCTGGCCGACTCGCGAATCCCGCGCACAAGAATGACGGTAAGCAGCAGAACCACAAGGAATGCCGGAATGTTAAAGCCGAGATGCCAGCCCGGATGATAAAGCGACTTACCGGCGAGGTCCTGCATACCTTCCGGCAGATAGGCGGGTGTGATCCATGTCGCCGGCGGGTGCAATCCAAACCAATCGAGAAGGTCGACCACATGAGCGGCAAACCCTACGCTGACCGTCATGTTCGAGCCGGCATATTCGAGAATCAGGTCCCAGCCGATGATCCATGCGATCAGCTCGCCCATGGTGGCATACGTATAGGTATAGGCAGAACCAGCGATCGGGATCATCGAGGCGAGTTCGGCATAGCAGAGCCCAGTGAGCGCGCAAACAAACGCTACCAGCACCAGCGAAAGGGCAATCGCAGGCCCGGCGCCAGGCCGGCCGGCAAGGGCGGTGTGGTGAATGATGTAATCCGCCAGCGGCGTATTGAGGACACTTGAAGAGTCGAACTGCTCGCCGGATATAGCTGTTCCGATGACGGTGAAAATGCCGGAGCCAATGACGGCCCCGATGCCAAGCGCGGTGAGCGACCAGGGCCCGAGCGTCTTTTTCAGCGCATGCTCGGGATCTTCTGAATCCCGAATCAGCTTATCAATAGACTTGCGGGCAAGCAGTTGGCTGGGCAGGGCAGTTCTCCTAATACGGATGCTTGGAATCTTATCGGCCCGCGCACCGCGGACGCAGATAGGTGACTGACCAAATGCAAAATGTATGGGGAGCTGGATGGGTTGAGGCTCCGAGCCCGCCTGAAACTGCGAACCCGGAACAAGGTTTCGACGCCGCGGCGAATTACCGCTTGGACTGGCCGCGTGCTAACTTCTTGACCTTCTTCTTTTTCGATCCGCGGGGCTCGGTCTGCTTGCCCTTGGGCGCAGCCTTCTTACGCGAGGCGCGTTTCAGCTTCTTTCGTTCCAGCGTGTCTTCAATTTTGGTGGTGTCTGCCACTTATAACCTCTTTCACTGCAATCACAAAGTTTCCGGATGTCCGGTTGACGTGAACCCTTATGGTAACAGGGATTTTGAGGCAACGAAAGCCACAACGCTGCGAGTGGATTAGCCCCGCTGGGCGGCAATGAGTGACCACAATCAGTCTTCGTGACGGAAGCTCGTCTTCGTCGTGCGTGACTGTGACCCGCACTCTTTCAAAAATTCGCGGAATAGCACCTGCTCTCGCACAACGGCTCAACACTCACAACTGCCAACAGAGCCACGCTGGAGAATGACGCGACGGCCTAATAGAATCGACGCAAAAATCGTTGGCCCGCCTGGAACATGCCGCAAATAGCAAAAGTGCGAGCCGGATGGATGGGCAGGCAATCCCGATTGCGACATATCGGTCGACGCGGCAGCGCGCGAACCCCTAAAGTATTCGTATGCAAGAGTTTCGAAATAATTCCTCTATAAAAAATGTGTGGATTGAAAACGAGCTATCCGCAACTGTGGCCAAACGGCTGGCCTGCTGTTTTGTTAAGAAGGGCCTTTCCTTTATCTGTGGGCTGGCGTGTGCAGTTGCTGTTCTCGCGGGACTGCCCGCATGGGCCTCTGATACGGCGACGTTTCGCGGCAACGCGCAACACAGCGGGGTTTACGATGCGGCAGGTGTTGCGCAACTTCACAACGTCAAATGGACGTTTCACGCAGAGGGCCAATTCATTTCATCACCGGCAGTTGACGGCGACACGGTATACGTGGGCGGCACTGGCGGCAACTTCTACGCGATCAATCGCGAAACCGGAATAGAAAAATGGAAAGTTGAAGTGAAGAGCAGGATTGCTTCTTCGCCGGCTGTCGAGGGTGGGCTGGTCTATTTTGGCGCCTACGATGGAATCTTCTACGCGCTCGATGCGGCCACGGGAAAGCTGAGATGGAAATTCGAGACAGCGGGCGAGCACAGATTTGAAGGAACCCATCTGCATGGGTCGGAACCGGCAAGCGAAATCATGCCTGATCCGTGGGACTGCTATCTGTCTTCGCCGGTGGTGTGGAACGGCACGGTGTACTTCGGTAGCGGCGACGGAAACATCTACGCGCTCGATGCGGCTTCTGGTGCCGTGAAGTGGAAAGTAAAGACCGGCGATGTTGTACACGCCTCTCCGGCGATTGCGGACGGAGTACTTTTCGTTGGAAGCTGGGACAGCTACTTCTATGCACTCGATGCCGCGACAGGTGCCGAGAAATGGAAGTTCAAGACCGGTGAGGATGCCGATGCACACAACCAGGTTGGCATTCAATCTTCAGCGGCAGTCGTTGATGGGATGGTGTACTTCGGATGTCGCGATGCGCATCTCTATGCGGTCGACGCGCACACTGGGAAGATGGCTTGGTCCTTCTCCACTAAAGGGTCTTGGGTGGTCACATCGCCTGCTGTGAGCGGAGGCAGGGTATTTTTCGCTACGTCGGATACGGGCTTGCTGTATGCGCTCGATGCGAAGGCCGGGACTGTCTCGTATTCGGTGAGTTTTCTTGGGTGGCCAACGTTTTCGTCTCCCGCGATTGCCGGCAACATGCTTTACGTTGGCTCGACGTCGGGAAGATTGAATGCCGTCGAACTTACAAGTCAAAAGACGGCATGGAGCTTCGCCACCGACGCATCAAAGAAGTTCGGCGCGGCGTACACCAAGCCTGACGGGTCGGCGGATTATTTTGCGCCCTTCACATCGAACTTCTACGATGATGTGATGACCGCGTACGGCAAACTCCTCACCGTTGGCCCCGTTCTCTCGTCCCCTGTCGTGGTAGACAACGTGGTGTACTTAGGCGGGACGGATGGGAACCTGTACGCGTTAATGTAATTCTGGGCAGGATGAACCGGGCTTTGCGCCGCGACATACTGCAGTCCGCGATGCGCGCGATGACAAGGAAGGCGGCAGCGATATCGAAGATCGTTTTCAAGCTACGCCAGGGCGCAGCCTAATCTCGACAACGCGGGTGAGCAAGCTGATCTGGCGCTGGCCGAGCCGCGCCCTGCTTGCGGTGTTGGCGTGCACGGCAATCGGGTGGATCTTCGCCCTCCCCAGCCTTGCGAGTGAGCACTGGAACAATACTCTGCGCATGTCGCTTGCGGAATGGTGGTCGTGGGGCGTCATGACTCCGCTGATTGTAGTGTTCGACAGGCGGCTCCCGTTCCCGGGGCGGGAATTGGGACGGCGCATGAGCGCGCACCTCGCGGGAAGCGTGATTTTTACGCTCGTCTACCTGTACCTGTTCACGGCGTGGCGCGCAGCCATGGGCGTGGTGCCTTGGAGTTCGCTCCGATTCGGACAGATGTTTACCATTGGCAATCTGGGGTGGTTTTTATGGAGTTGTCTGATCTGCTGGCTGATCGTCGGCGGACTGCAGGCGTATCGGTACTACCAGCGCTATCTCGGTAGCGAATTGCGGCTGGAGCGTCTCGAGCACAGCTTTAGCGAAGCGCGTCTCAATGCGCTGCGCATGCAACTCGATCCGCATTTTCTGTTCAACGCACTGAATACAATTTCGTCGCATGTTGAGCGCGACCCAAAGCTCACCAGGCGCATGATCGAGCATCTCGGCGATCTGCTGCGCATGTCGCTCGAGTCCAAAGACCGCCAGGAAGTGCCCCTTGCCGAGGAGATGGCATTTCTCGATCACTATCTGCAGATTCAGAAGATTCGTTTTGGCAGCCAGCTCAAGGTGATCATTCAAGTGGATGCGGACGTGAAGTACGCCTTGGTGCCGTCCATGTTCATTCAGCCATTGGTAGAGAATGCGATTCGCCACGGGATTTCACGCAGAGCCTCCGGTGGGACGATCACCGTGCAAGCGGAGGCCGAGGGGGAGCGGCTTGAGATTCGCATAAGCGATGATGGCGTGGGGCTGCCCATGGGCTGGACGCTCGACTCTTCGCAGGGACTAGGCCTGTCAATCACGCGACAGCGAATTGCGGGGCTGCACCCCAATGGAGCGAGCAGTTTTACGATTGCGAACCGCGCCGAGGGCAATGGCACTGAAGTTGCGATTTCGCTGCCTCTACGCATGGTTGGAAAGGAAGCTGATGAATATGCCTACTCCTGATCCCATCCGAGTCTTGGTTGCCGACGACGAAGTGCCGGCGCGGCAACGTCTCATCGACTTGCTGCGCAGAGACACGCAGGTCGCTTCAATCGCGGAGGCAGCGGACGGCCAGACCGCAGCGGAAATGATTCAAAGCCAGCGGCCAGACCTTATTTTTCTCGACGTCCAGATGCCGGAGATGGACGGCCTTGAAGTGATCGACGCGATCGGGGCGGCTCAGATGCCGCTCACAGTGTTTGTCACGGCTTACGACCAGCACGCCATTCGCGCGTTTGAGGCGAGCGCGCTCGACTACCTGCTCAAGCCTTTCAGCGATGAGCGTTTCGAGGCGACCATGTCGCGGGTGAAGACTCGTCTTAACGAGCGCAGCATGAAGGAATTTAGCCAACAGATAATAAAGATGGTTTCTGCCGCGCCGGTGCCCGCCGAGCGCCGTCTCGACCGCCTTGTGGTGAAGTCGGGCGGCACGACGCGCTTTATCCGGGCTGTCGATATCGACTGGATCGAGGCGGCCGGCGTGTATGTGACACTGCATGTCGCAGGCAAGGAATTGCTCTACCGCGCTGCCCTCCATGAGCTTGCCGAAAAACTCGACCCGCGGCGCTTTATACGCGTTCACCGCTCGGCGCTGGTGAACTTAGAGAGTATTTTGCAACTCGAGCCGATCTCACATGGGGAATTCGACGCAGTGTTAAGAGATGGTGCGCGGACCCGCGTCAGCCGCACTTATCGCAGTCAGTTAGAGAAGAGGCTGGGACAACCGCTCTAGGTTCATCGCATCGATTGAAAACAAAGGTCTTTGCAGCGTCCGGGCAAATTGCTTAGAAACTCCGCGCCTGCAAGCGTTTCCGGCGTACAATAAATGTTAGACCTGAAAAATTCGACTCTTAGTGAAGATCCAGCCTGCTCGGCTCCTGCCTGTTTACCGCTTCTGACGAGCCAAGTATCCCACGAAAATTCACCAATCTATCGGAGTTTGTCATGCGTTCCGACCAAATTCACCGCGCTCTTGCGCAAGGCATGAATCGTTTCGAGGTGTGCCAGCTTGCGGCAAAGGGCGTGAAGGCCACCCACAAGACGGGCTCGCGCTTTGAAGATTCAATCAATGACGTGCTGCAGTATTTGGGCACTCACGAAACAACGCAGAAGACGATTCATACCCCCAAGGCTGGCGCCAAGCCGCTCAAGTCTGCTGCTTAATCCCGCAAATTAGCCAGACCAAAATCTTTCGCAAATAAAAAGAGGGAACGGCAGTTATGCCTGTTCCCTCTTTTTCTGGTTCTTAGTCGGTCGTAAGCTTAGACGACCTGAACGTTCTCTGCCTGCCAGCCCTTGGGGCCCTTGGTGACATTGAACTGAACGCGCTGTCCTTCTTGAAGTGAACGGAAACCGTTCGACTGGATCGCGGTGTGATGGACGAATACGTCCTCGCCGTTCTCACGGCTCAGAAACCCAAAACCCTTGGCATCATTAAACCACTTAACTGTACCCTGTTCCATTGTGTGTTGCTCCTCATTACTGATTTACCGCACGAACGCAATGTGGAAGTGTTGCGAGTAGGCGGTAACCGGAACAGGCAATAACTTCTTGATCGAATTCTACGATTGCACTCAGTGTAACACGCTTCTGGCAAATGCAAGGAAAATCTCTTGAAGGGTGTGCAGCTTGTTAAATCGAAAGACTCTGATTGCGGGATGGTTTGCGTCGGATACACTTCCGAACCAAATTTGGTGCTGCCCGGCCACTTACGGTGTTGCGGACGTCACTTCCGCAACTGTAAAGCAAGCATAGACTCGATGCTGGCCTAAGAAGGGTGGTCGGCGGTGATTGCGAAGTTCAAGAATGGCGTTGAACGGCGCGTCCTGGTAATCAATCCTGGGTCGACGTCGACGAAATTTGGCGTATTCAGAAGCCGCGGGGCGGAGTGGACGGGAGCGGTGCGGCATGATGACGCGGAACTGGAGCAGTTTCGCGGCCGGTCGGCGCTCGCCCAAGCGGAGTACCGGGCTGGGCTGATTCGCAATGCGCTTGAAACTGCCGGGTATGATGCCTCCCGCTTTGCTGCGGTGGCAGGCAGGGGCGGTCTGCTGCCGCCCATGCAGTGCGGTACTTATCTTGTCGATGACGCAATGGTCCACGAATTACGATTGGCGCGGCGCGGCGAGCACGCCTGCAACCTGGGGGCTGTGCTGGCGCTCAAGTTTGCGCGAGCGGCAGGTGTGAGCGCGTACATCGTAGACCCGGTAACCGTAGATGAGTGGGAGGATTGTGCTCGCTTGTCGGGTACACCGCTGGTGCAGAGGGCATCCATCGGACACGCGCTGAACATCAAGGCGGTGGCGCGGCGTTTTGCGCGCGAGTCGGGACGCAGTTATGCAGAATTGCGGCTGCTCGTGATTCATCTGGGCAGCGGCATCACCGTGTCCGCTCACCGCGACGGCCGCATGATCGATAACAACACGCCCGAAGAGGGGCCGTTTGGTCCGGACCGGACCGGCTGGCTGCCGGTGCGCGAATTCGTCAAGCTCGCCTGCAGCGGCAAGTACAACGAGAAGCAACTGGACCGGATGGTGTTTGGAGACGGCGGCCTCTTTGCGTATCTAGGCACGCGAGATCTGATCGAAGTGGAGAGGCGCATCGCTGCCGGCGACGCGAATGCAACTGCCGTTTATGACGGGATGATTTACCAGATCGCCAAGGAAGCCGGAGCGATGGCTGCGGTGCTCAAGGGAAACGTCGACGCGGTGATACTGACCGGCGGCATGGCGTATTCACAGACAATGATTGCGCGACTGCGGGAGTACGTCGAGTGGATTGCGCCGATCACCGTTTACCCCGGCGAAGATGAATTGCTGGCCCTGGCAGAAGGCGTGTTCCGCGTACTCGATGGTGTAGAGGCGGCTAAGCGATTTAGCCGCGACGACGCCGAAATTAAAGACGGTCGCGAGGCCCTGGTGATCGGGTTAGAGTGATCGCCTGCCTTGGCGAAATGGTTCAGTCGGGCTTTCCTCCGACAACAAGCGAAGGCTGAGCGAAATGGGCAGGCCGATGAAAAACATGTGAACGCCGAGGCCTTGCAGCAATCCATAAAGCCGGTAGGGGCCTGTGAAATGGAGAGCGCTCAGGGGCAGCACGACCAGGTTCATGACCAGGAAGATGGCGACTCCGTAGAACAACCCGCACACCAAAAAATGATCGCGCAGAAATTCAAGCTTGCGGCTGGCCAGGCAATAGATTATGGCAGCGGTGAAGGCGATGAAGAAATGAAGCACAACGCCGAGCACCCATGTCGTCGCACCTCCTTGCAAGGCCTGTCTTCCGATCAGACCTTGGGCAATGACTTTTGGGACTTCGCGGCCGTAGGTGAGAAATGCGGAAATCAGATCGAGCGTGCCGGCAGTGGCGCCACCCGCGACGGTAGGGAACAGCAGAGTTGATCGCTGCGTCGGACTGGGAAACGATGCTAAGGTCATGTTTTCGCTGAGAGAACCGGGCGAGTCTTATGGTCGGCAAATTTCCGTAAGCGTGCAATGGACCTGGTGCGATGCGGATAGAGGAGGGCCGGAGCGGTCTGATCGAGGGCTGATCCGGGGTGCTCAGATCTTTTGCAGGTTGGCGAACTTCTCGACCAGCTTCTTCATGCCGTGACGGGGAAAGAGCACGGTGAGCTTGGTGTTTTCACCATCGCCTTCGCGCATCAGCACGGTGCCTTCGCCGTACTTGCTGTGGCGCACGCGCTCACCCTTCTTGATGCCCGCAGCACCGGTGGGCTCGGGTATATCCATTTTGGGCCGTGAGAATGCGGGTTTGGCGAACGATCCCGGTCTGCCCGCACCGGCCTTGCCGCCAAAAAAGCGCGCGATGTTGTCGATGGAATCGGGGCTTTTGTCTTTAGTGGCTGACCCGTGACCGGCGGAGATCCGCGGTGCTTCCTGGCTCTCGTCTTCGTAGTTGTAGTGGCCGCTCTCATACTCACTGGAGTGCGCGGGCTGTCCCGAATTGTAGCGAGAGCTGTGCCTGTTTCCGTAGGCAGGTGTGGACCAGGCCGGAGCGCGGCCGCCGAGGCTTTCGATCAGTTGGCTCGGCACTTCATCGAGAAAACGCGAGGGCACGGATTGCTCAGGCGCGTCGTTGCCGTAGCGGCGCCGATAGTGGGCGCGGGTCAGGATCAGCGTGTTCATGGCGCGCGTCATGCCAACGTAACAAAGGCGGCGCTCTTCTTCAAGCTCTTCAGGATTGAGTAGTGTGCGCGAGTGCGGAAACAGGCCTTCTTCCAGTCCAGCGAGAAAGACCAGTGGGAATTCGAGGCCCTTGGCGGCGTGCAGCGTCATCAGCGTGACACGGGCATTGGGGTCATACTGGTCTGTATCGGACGAGAGTGCGGCGTGGTCTAGGAATTCTGCCAATGTCTCGCCACGCACTTCAGCGTCGTGAGCGGCATTGGCGAGTTCCTTCAAGTTTTCAATACGGCTGAAGGCCTCGGGAGAAGCTTCCGCTTCAAGGGCCTTGATGTAGCCAGTGCGGTCGATGATGAAACGGATGAGTTCGGGCAGCGTGGCCGGATCGCCTGGCTTACGAAAAGCGCTGCGCTCGTCACGACTCTCGCCCAAGTCGGTGAATGGCGCGCCCTCTTTCTCAAGTTTCAAAGCAGAGACCTGGCTTCGCTCCGATTTAGAAGCTTGCGTGCTTCCGTTGCTCCCCGCCGGGAGGCCTTGATTGTGCTTGGGCATGCGCAGGAAGGGCCGTTTAGGGGCGGTGGCGAAAGGGTTAAAGCTCGCAGCGTCGAGAAATGTGAGCTGAGCTTCGTTGCCGCCAAAGTTGAATTCGGTGTTCGACGCCGGCTCCTCGGAGGTAGCAGCTTCGACTGCCGCTACTGTTTGCCGCTTTTCATCCTCAGTGGGCTCGGCGGCGCCAAAATCGAAACCAGTGTCGTCTCCTTCCGTGGCCACGTCGGCTGAGAGCTTGCCGGCAAAGTCAGGATCAAGCATGGCTTGGGCGTCGAGAACA
>JANXYB010000097.1 GCA_025350325.1 Acidobacteriaceae bacterium | reverse complement strand
CTCAATCCAACCGGGGGCTACACAATTAACGCTGACATCGGGCGCAAACGCTTTGGCCATGGTCTGCGTGAGCATGTGCAGAGCCGCCTTGGATGAGCAGTAATGGGCATGGCTGGCCCAGGCGCGCATTCCGCCAACGGACCCGATATTAACGATGCGTCCACGCGCGGCGCGCAGGTGTGGCAATGCTGCACGGGCCACGAGGAATGGACCACGGGCGTTGGTCTCGAATACGGCGTCCCATTGCGCGACGCTGATCTGATCGAGCGCGGCAGACTCAAAGATAGCTGCGTTGTTGACGAGTATGTCGAGATGATCGAGATGAGCGGCCGTTGCGGCGACGGCCTTGATGACCGAAGCTTCTGAGCGCACATCGCATTCGATTGCAAATGCGCGGCGACCGAAGTTTTCGATTTCGCGGACAAGGCTTTCGGCGTCGGACTTTGAGGCGCGGTAAGTGATCGCGACATCGGCGCCGACACGAGCAAGGGTGAGAGCGATTTCCCGGCCGATGCGTCGAGCGCCTCCAGTGATTAACGCCGATTTTCCGCTGAGGGTTTGGTTTGGCATCACGAAGCGGGTACGACCTTTGCGGTTCAATTCACAGACGGGCGCAGTGGGTTCTTAAGACTTTCTAAAAGGCTGTGGGACTCTCTACTTTGACGGTGGTGGCGGGCTGTTGGGCTCTGCAGGCGGGTCTTTTGGCTTGTCTTTTGCGTCCGCATCCTTGCCGCCATCTTTATCTGAATCTTTCTGCGGATCTGCAGCCTTGTCGTGATTTTTGTAAATGGAATACTGCTCGCCTGGGCGCTTCATCTTGACTTCGAAAGCCATTTCCGGCTTGTCGATCTTGAAGTCTTCTCCATAGGTTTGATAGCCCTTGGCGATCACCTGCAGACGAATGGTGGAACCCATGGGGAGCACGTCGATAACCGACTTGCCATCTTCGTTGGACTTCAACTCCATGTTGCCCTTGTCCCCATCTACGTGGAAGATGACCGACGCATTTTCAATGGGCTTGCTATTGGCATCGCGCAGGATCGTGACCTCGATTTTCGAGGTCGGCGGCGGGGCCTTGTACTTGCGGCCACGGCGATTTGCTTCCTGAGCCGAAAGGGTTAAACCGGCGATCAGCAGCAAACCGATTGCGACAAATAGGATGCGAACTTTGGGACTGTACAGCATATACGCCATTGTACCCGCAGCGCTTTGAGCGGGATAGGTGTAGCACGTCAGGCAACCACGCAGCTATAGCATGCTTCTTTCCCTTTGGCTCCCTTCCGGAAAGAGCGCGCGTTCTATGAGTTCCTCAAAAAGCGGACTGCTAAGGATCATTGCGGTATTCAAGCTGCTCAAGGCGGCCAGCTTGATTGCGGTCGGAGTAGGCATCCTCAAGTTGAGTCACACAGATGTGGCGCGGCAGCTGGAACATTGGGTCGCGATGCTGGGCTTCGATCCGGGCCATCGGTTGATCAGTCACGCTATCGAGAGGGCCACAAATCTCTCTCCGCATAGGATCAGGGAGATAGGCCTTGTCAGTTTTGTCTATGCGGGTCTGTTCCTGACCGAGGGCATTGGATTGTGGCTCGAAAAGCGCTGGGCCGAGTGGTTCACCGTCGTGATCACAAGCTCACTGGTGCCGGTCGAGTGCTATGAAATCTACCGCCAACCAACGCCGATCAAGATATTGCTGCTCCTGATAAATATTGGCGTGGTGGGGTACCTGATTTATCGGATTTTCCGGGAACCGCGGGAGGCGGAGGGATGAGGCGGAGAGACGATCGGACAGCTCAACTCAATGGGGTTTTGTAGACGGGGGTTGGGGCGGCGGCACAGGATTGTCCGCTTTATCGCTTGCTCTCTGCGCACCGATGTGGTCAGCAAGCTCGCCGCCGGTGAAATTGCCGGTGGAGCTATCATCATTCTCCGGCAACATGGTTGCGTTCCATGCGTGCCACTCCGCCACGATTCGGTCGTAAACATCCTTGCGGCGCACCTTCAAGTTGGCGCGCTCCATCGGATCCTGAACGACATTGAAGAGGAACGTGTTATCGAGGATCTTAAGATATTTGTAGTCGCCATCTCTCGCGGCTCGCTGTGCGTTCGCCTTATAACGCCAGAACAGCTTGCGCTCGACAGGTGTTGCATTCTGCGTGAGCA
This sequence comes from Acidobacteriaceae bacterium, assembly GCA_025350325.1. GTDB lineage: Bacteria > Acidobacteriota > Terriglobia > Terriglobales > Acidobacteriaceae > Telmatobacter. The sequence goes on along the minus strand of JANXYB010000097.1, from coordinate 2,750 downwards.
TTGGCAGCAAGCTAATGCCATCGGGCGGGAAAGCGGGATCAAATGGGATGTTCGCGGCCGCCAATAGCGTCGGCATCCAATCCATCGAGATCGCGACTTGATCGGTTGTTCGGCCCTGCGGAATGCGCGCTGGCCAGGAGATGATTGCTGGTATTCGCAATCCGCCTTCGAGCAATTCGGTTTTCCGGCCTGTGAAAGGCCACGTATCGGCGAATCGTTCGCCGCCGTTATCGCTGGTGAAAACCACAATCGTATTTTCCGCCAAACCATTGGTATGCAGCGCCTCAAGGACACGGCCTATTTGAAGATCCATTTCCTGAATCATGCGCTGATAAGTCTTCTGCGTACCGCCGTCGAAGTCAAACAGACCATCCGCTGTCCGGAGGCGGTTCGACTCCGCCTGGTCCCCTGGCGCTTCCCATGGCCAGTGCGGCGCGTTGAAATGCAGACTTATCAAAAAGGGGCCGCCTAATTTTGCATATCGATTGACAGCGTCCACAGCGCGGCTGCCGAGGATATCGGTCAGGTAGCCCATCTGGTGAATCGGCACGTCGTCGTCCCACAAATCGTCTCTTTTGTTTGCGTGCGTGTAGTAGTCGACAGAGCCACCGCGGAATCCGTAGAAATGGTCGTATCCGCTTTGGAGAGGACCGAATTTTGGGAGCAGGCCGAGATGCCACTTGCCGACCAGGGTCGTGCTGTAGCCAGCTGTTTTTAACAACGACGGCAAGGTGGAATGGTGGGCGGGCAGGCCGACATCGCGGCCGGCCAACGGTTCTTCCAACCCGATTGGGAGCCGGTACTGGTAGCGGCCGGTGATTAACGCAGTGCGGGTAGCGGAGCAGACTGCGGAGTTGGCGTATGCTTGCAGGAATCGAACGCCTTTTAGCGCCAGGCCATCGATGTTCGGTGTACTGATATCCGGTCGCCCATAGCAGGCTACATCGGCATAACCCAGATCGTCCGCCATGATAAAGACGATGTTGGGAGGTACTGACGCTCTCTGCCCGAAAGCTTTGTCAACGCCTGACGCCAGCGCGACCGTCCCAAGCGCCATATTGCGCAGCAACGTGCGGCGGCTTACGTCATCGACGATTCCCATTGCGCCCCCTTTTTGGAACAATCTAAAAGCAGACCGGCGAAGGTCCTCTAATTTTCGTGGTGCCTCAGCAAGACAGTCCGATAACCTTGAGACGTTATCAAAGGTGCAGGCGTTGACCGACAGCGTCTGGGCGTATGAATGAGCCAACCCGCCTAGCTTATCCCAAGGATGGGGCACCCGGCGAACGGGCGGATAAGTGCCTGGGTACCGGGCAAGCCAGGCCGCTGGTACCCGATAAAAATGGGGAACAGGTAAACTGGTAGTGAGGTTTTTATGGCGGAGATTCAGCGCAGGAAGTCGGGCACGGTCAGGGTTGGGCAGGTTCGCGTGGGGTGGGAGGTTCCGGTCGTCGTGCAGTCGATGACCAATACCGACACGGCAGACATTGCGGGCACCATCGAGCAAGTTGCGGCACTGGCCGTGGCCGGGTCTGAGATTGTTCGCGTGACCGTGAACAACGAGGATGCTGCGGCGGCCGTTCCCCACATCGTTGAGGGGCTGGACAAGCGCGGGATTCGCGTGCCCATCGTGGGCGACTTTCACTACAACGGACACTTGCTGCTACAGAAGTTTTCCGCGACGGCGCGGGCGCTGGCCAAGTACCGCATCAATCCCGGCAACGTGTCTGTAGGAAGAAAGAACGACGACAATTTTCGCACCATGGTGGAGTGCGCAGTCGAGAATCAGAAGCCGGTGCGCATTGGCGTGAACTGGGGTTCGCTCGATCAGTCGCTGCTGACGCGCATGATGGACGAGAACAGCAAGCTCGCCGAACCGAAAATGGCGCGCGACGTGATGATGGAAGCGATGGTAGTGAGCGCGCTCGATTCAGCCAAGGCGGCGGAGCATTACGGCCTGCGCGCGGATCAGATTATTTTGTCGGCGAAGGTGAGCGGCGTTCGCGATCTGATCGATGTGTATACAAATCTTGCGGCGCGCTGCACGTATGCGCTGCACCTGGGATTGACCGAAGCGGGCATGGGCTCGAAGGGATTAATTGCTTCGACGGCCGGGCTGGCGCCGTTGCTGCTGGCGGGTATTGGCGACACGATTCGCGTGAGCCTGACGCCCAAGCCGGGCGGCGACCGCACGGAAGAAGTGCAGGCGGCGCAGCAAATTTTGCAGTCACTTTCGATCCGAAGCTTCATGCCGCAAGTGACGAGCTGCCCGGGATGCGGGCGGACGACGAGCACCTATTTTCAGGAATTGGCTGAGCAGATTCAAACTTATCTGCGTACGTCGATGCCGGAGTGGCGAAAGAAATATCCCGGAGTTGAAGAACTCAAGCTGGCAGTAATGGGCTGCGTAGTCAACGGCCCCGGCGAATCAAAGCACGCGAATCTTGGCATCAGTTTGCCGGGCACGTTTGAGGATCCGGTTGCACCGGTGTATATCGATGGCAAGCTGGCGACGACACTGCGCGGCGATGCAATTGTGGCTGAGTTCAAACAGATACTCGATCGCTACGTCGAGAGCCATTACGGCGAGGGCGCGAAGAGCGAAGCGCTGGTGGGGGCGCACTAGGCGCGTATCAAAAACGGCCGATGAATGGGCGAAAGGCTGCCTAGGAAGTGAATTTTAGAATATCGGAAGCTTAATGGGTCGTCCGAAGGCGAGTCTAGGCTCTTGCCTGACTTGCAACTTCCGC